>JAQUIZ010000191.1 GCA_028683355.1 Fermentimonas sp. | reverse complement strand
ATGTACTTGGTTACTATCAAGATAAAAACTTGCCAACTACCACCGGTATCTACCGAGTAAATATCCACAGCGGCAAAACAGCAAGAGTCTGTGAAGCAGAGGCGTCCGGTTTTAAAATTACCGATGACATGATCTACTTTACCGACCGTAATCAATATCTGTACCGGGTTCCGTTAAGCGGAGGGCAGGCCGAACTATTGATCAGTCAAGCGGTAAGCCAGTATGAAGTGCTGCAGGGGCATTTATATTATGCGCTGGCAGACACTGGACAGCTGTTTGCTCTTGGTAATGAGGAATCGATCAATCCCGGCGGGCAGCTCAAAAAAATGGAGATCCAGAATGGTTATTTGACGGCGATTTTTAAAAAAGAAAGTGAATCCCCTTATAAAATGATGATTATTGATAAAAACGGCCAGATACTCTATAAAACCATGGAAAATATACTTCTGGTAAGAATTGAAAACGGTAAAGTGATTTTAGTGAAAGATAATTGAGAATTGGAGGAGGCAAAATGACTAATTTGGTCATCAGTCTGCCTCTGAGCCGATGGTAATAGAATCATGGGTCATTGTGAACTCCCCACGGGGTGGCACTAGATAGCCACCTCCACCTCCACGATCTCTTCTTCGTTCCCTAAAGGCAATCCCATCTCTTTTCTTGCTTCTATGCAACCGTAAATAGCTTCTTTTATGTTTGCTAATGCTTCTTCTCGTGTTTTACCCTGGCTGGCACAAAACACTTGCGAGTTCCTTTTGCGTGAAATATGGATGGGAAATTAAAATAGACTTTTCTTTCTATAAAATGTTTAGTTAGCTTTTAATACTGTTAAATCTCGCTTAAGTTCTTTTAACGCATAGGTTAACAGTGCAAGAATGCTCTTTAGATAGTCGATTCGTTCCTGTGATGCATTAGCTTCTAACAGAAGCTGATTACGAAGGGATTTCTCTCTGGCCATAGCTTCACCATACAAAATCTGTTCTTTTTGTTTAATTTTCTTTCTTCGAAAAACCAGAAAGAAAATAGATCCAACTAGAGCTAATAGCCCATCATTAAGATTTGCTGCTGTCAAGTATGGCAGATGTGAACTTATAAAGGTGCCGGCAGCATCCTCAGATGGAATATATTCTTCGGGATTGCTTATTTTGCTTGTACCGTATGCATAAATAGCGCGAAAAGAAATATCCGCTTCAGCAATAGTTTGAAGGGTTATCCTAAGTACATTAGCAATTTCGCTGCTGTTAATAACCCGGTCTTGATCTTTTAATGCTCTGGAAGCCTCGGTAATAACTATCTCAACCGGTTTTAGTGAGCTTATTGTCGCAAAATTCAAATCAGGTAATAACATTTTCTTTTCTCTTCCTTCCTTTGCTGTAATCAGTGGGCAAAGAACCTGTCCCCCTTGACCCTCCAATAACTTCGAAATTCGGACAATTATGCTTGCTGCTCTCACAAGGTCAATATCATTGATTTTTATAATTTCTTATTTGGTGGTAATAGTAAAACAGTCTCCTGGAGCCTCTCCTATATAAACGACCTTTCCATTTTCGGGAAGCTTCACGGGTTGATTACCGTTTACCGTAGAATAGTAAACACAGGACTCTTCATCATAAACAGCAAATGACGCGTTTTCCGGCAAATTAACCGTCATTGTTTTACCGGCATCATTTTGGCTGATAGTATACCATCGAGCATATCCGTTCTCCTGGATTGTGCAGATAGCATTATCCCCCGCATACATATCGACCATATCTTTTTCACTAATAAAAATCGAGCCAGCATTTGAAAGATATTCTTTCCCGTCAATATTTGAAATTTCAAGGGTTCCTAAATCGCGACCTGCCATAACAGGAATTTGTACATCTTGCCAAGCTGTATCAGAATCAACAATTTTATATTGTACGGCATAGCCTGGCAATTCTTTATTGGTGGTGATTTCAAAATGCGAGCTTTCCAGCTTATGATAAGCCTGACTTTGAGGAATTTCATTTACAATATAATATTTTGTTCCGTTTCGTTCATCCCATGCTTTTTGCGATACATCATCTATAATATTAGGCTCTATTTTCTCATACTCATATGAAGTCATAACCGTCTGTCCTATATTAGGCAAATTAAAAATTATTTTGATCTGTATATATGTTTTCCCATTTGACTCATTCACAAAAGTCAACTTTTTGCTACCATCTTCGTTGACAAATACACCTTCAGATGTATAAAGATAAATTTCATCAGGTATATCTTTATGTGATAAAGCCGAAATAGTGATTTTCCCCTCTGTTCCAACACTTACATTCTTAACCATGGCGTTGTTAGCATAGATACCTGCATATGAAGTTTGTTCTAATGGCATCGAGGATAGAACCGGTGCTTGAAGGTCTCTAGGTGGAATAATTTCTGTAATATCATTTTCGGCTAACAGGGTTTTAAGAAGCAATGTTTGACCCATTACTTGTCCGTAGAAGCTGGAACCGCCTGATAACACAGCCGCAAAAGCCATATTGTATTCAGGAAGCACTATCATGCTGCCATGATACAAGCCTGTATCACCGCCCTTTACTAATGCTTGAATATTGTATTGGCTGTATGGATATGCATCAACTGAATCCCAGCCTAAACCATAGCCAAAAAGTCCTTCGTTCTGTTCAGGCCCTATACCACTCAGATACTCTTTTTGCATCGTCTTGGTCTTTGCATCCTGAGATAATAGTTTTGCCGCAGCTGCATATCTCGGGTCGTTCATATAGGCTTGTCCCAATCGGCATAAGTCTTCAGCTGTTGAGTATACTCCGCCTGCTCCGATCATATTTAAAGTTTCAATAGGTGTTTCTTCTTCATTTATAAATGTTCTTGCAAGACGATTTCTATCAAAGTCGTCTTGAGGTGTCTTGGTATTAGTCATGCCAAGAGGTTCCGTAATATTTTTCTTTATAAATTCTGAAAAACTCATGCCGCTAACCTTTTCAACAACAAGCTCTGCCAGGGTAAATCCGTCATTGCAATAAACTGAAAATTCTCCTGGATCTCCCTTTAATTTTTGTTTGGCAAGCTCTTTTAAAGAATTATCATGATTAAGTGTAGTTGGGTAATCATACATTCCACTGTTAACATAGAGGCTACCCATTATTCCCGAAGAATGGTTTAAAAGCATCCTTACAGTTATTTCTTTATAGCGTTCATCTGCCATTTTAAATTCCGGAAGATAGGTTGCGACTGGTTCATCTAAGTTCAATTTACCTTGATCTGAAAGCAGCATTATGGCAGTGGTAGGAAACATTTTGCTTATTGAACCTATTCCAAATATTGATTTATTATCTAAGGTCTTGACATTAGCTTTGTGAAAAATTCCGGATGTACCTGAAACGACAATTTTCCCATCAGAAATCAATGCATACTGAACTCCGGAAACATTATAGTCATTTACAAGAACTGCAGCCAATTCATTTGCTGATTTTTTGACATCAGTATAAATATCGTTTTCACCAAATGCAATGCTTGGAAACATCATAAATATTGCCACCACTACATAAAACCAAGGTGTTTTTAGTTTTTTCATACTGTTGTCATCCTCCTTATTCCTTTTCTTTTTCCAGTTATCCTGGTTCTAGCCGCAGCAATCGCCCAATATTGCCCAGATTATTTGCATTATATTACCGGGCTAACAAAAAGGCAACAAATTTATAACTAAAGAATGCGCAAAAAGATGTTGACAATAGGTAATCGTTTGATCTGTGTAAAGAAACGCGTTTTAAATTTTCGCTGTATCGTATTAAAAAAATAGCTGCCAAAGACCACTTGCATTTCAGGGATGATGGAGGCCTTCTGCTTTACAGACAATACTTTGCGGCTTCTTCATAAATTTCGTGATATCTGATTCTTTTCGCAGTAGCCCAAAGTGCTTCGAAATCTGATAAGTATTCTCCTTTGTATAGGGATAAAAGATTTTTTGCTGGCACTTTGGTATTATGAAGCTTAAATTCTTCATATATCCTTTCAAAAAGGTCGATATCGCACGCAATTTCGTCCCGGCAGATAAAATAGCGGTTTTCCCGGTATATGACTGATTCCATTATGCCGGC
>JAQUIZ010000190.1 GCA_028683355.1 Fermentimonas sp. | reverse complement strand
CATATATCAGTTTGTTCAGCTAATTGGTTCTTTTGTAATTCCGCAGAAGGGATTGGAAAAGTATCATATCTATCTAAATATACACGTTTTTTCCTTTCGCAATCAATAAGCCTATAAGTAAATGTCCCATCTGAATTTTTAATGGTTTTTACCCCTTTCATCGATACTCCGTTTAGTACGTTTTTTGCTATTCCCCAACGACGAAGATCCCAAAATCGATGCCCTTCAAAAGCCAATTCAACAATGCGCTCACGTCGTAGTTCTTTGTTAAATTCATTTCTATTGCTAACTGGCAACGGATCCAATCCTCCTCTTTTTCTTACCTCGTTTAGATAATCGAATGCTGTTTTTAACTCATTTTGTTCAGCCATGGCTTCGGCATAAATTAGTAATACTTCGGCATAACGTAAATAATATAATGTTAAGCCTGATTTATCAAAACCGCCCCTTTGTTTTTCATCAAACAATTTTCTTAAATAATAACCTGTTGTGCTTCCACCTGCACCTTGTGTCATGGCATCTTTTCCTCCTTCGTAAGTTTCAATTATTCGACCTTTCCATTCGGCTCCATTGTATAATACAGATTGGTAAAATCTTGGTTCTCTATTTTTATACGGATCAGATGCATGTCCTGGATTATTCCAATCAAATTCAATATATTTTCCACTTCCATCTTTGATCAGATAATTCATTACAAGGTTTTCTGTCGGAGCAATCTCTGCATAGCCGCCATCTCCTTTTGGACAATAAAAATAGTCAAAACTATAACCTAAATCCGGAGTACTATATCCTACTTCGAGTATGCTTTCCTTATTATTAATATCATTTCCCTTTCCTCTTTCCATTTTAAATAGGGCTCCATAATCTGGATATAATTCATAAATATCGAGATCTATTACTGCTTTTGCTGCATCAGATGCCGCTTTCCAACGCTTGGCATATAACATTGCCCTAGCCTTAAGACCATACGCTCCCCCCTTTACAAGTTTGCCTTTCTCAGCAGTAACAGGAAGATGTTCTGCAGCAAAGTCAAGATCTTCAGCTATAAAATCCCAACATTCTTCCGGTTCGGATAATTTTCGATCTTTTATATTCATATCTGGCAATTCTCTATGAATAACAACTCTTCCTCCATATCGGCGCGCTAGCATAAAATATACATGTGCACGAAAAAAACGAACTTCGGCTTCAGCTCTTAATCGTAACTCTTCGGGAAAGTGCCCTCCATACGTATAAAGGCCATCGATAAAACGGTTGCATGCGATCACCCAATTGTGCCCCCATGCCCAATTGTCTAATGGATTATTTGCAGGAGTAACTGGGACTGTATTAAAAACAAACTGGTTATGGCTGTCAATCTCCTGATTGAATTTTATCACGTCACTATACCCGTCATCTGAAACATTTGGAGAATAATAGGATGTTGTACCTAATAGACCGTAAAAAGAATTCAAATATAGATCCAGGTTTTTTTCGTTCCTCCAAGGTGTTTCGGAGGTATAACGATCAGTCAATTCAGGTTCCATCGAACAGCTGGAAAAATATATAACAAAAAGTCCGATTACAGTTCCTGATATTATTTTTATACTATTTATTTTCATATCGTTAAAATGTTAAATTTAATCCGAATTCAAAGACTCTCTGTGGTGGATAGTATCCTTGATTCACGCTTGGCATTTCAGGATCCAAACCAAAGTCCAGACCAGACAAAGTAAATAAATTGGTGCCAGACACATAAAACCTCAAATTTTGTGCTCCTATATTGTTAATTATATTTTTGGGTATTCTGTATCCTATTTGAGCTGATTTTAAACGGAGATAAGTTCCGTCCTGCACGTATAGAGAAGAGTGCTGGGAACCTTTTGCCCTTAGTTCAATACCTAAACGGGGATATTTAGCATTGGTATTCTCAGGAGTCCATGAGTTCTCTATTAATTCTTTTGGGGAATTTCCTCCAGCAAAGAAAGGTCTCGTGTAAAATGTGTCATCTCTGAAACCTCTATCAGTATATAATCCACATATTTCGACATCGAAAAGGGTCGCTCCCTGAAAAAACATGTTAAAATCAAAGTTTTTATACTCGCCGTCTAACTCAAGTCCGAAAATCATTTCCGGAATACTGCTTCGACCAATAGGTACTTGATCTTGTTCGAATGTAATACGTCCATCTCCGTTTATGTCTTTCAATTTGATATCTCCAACCTTGGTCGGTCCGAAAACAGCACTATTGTCCACTTCTTCTTGTGATTGAAATAACCCTTCTGCTATAAAACCCCAGATTTGTCCAGCTGGTTTTCCTATGGAAGATGTATATTTTGTTTTATACGGATCTTGAGATAGTTTTAATATTTTATTTCGAGCCCATGTTAAATTACTTTTTACATTATAGCTGAATTCTCCAATCTTATACCTGTGGGTGAACAACATCTCAACCCCTCTGTTTTCAGTTTTCCCATAATTAATTCTGTTAGGGTAGAATCCCCCCATAGATGGTGGGTAGTCTGCAACAGAACCATACTGTCTGCTCCATAAAGAGTAAAAAACATCAAATTCTATCCCTAACAATCCTTTCCAAAGCATTGTCTCAAAACCTATATTCCAATCATCTTTTATGGGCCATTTAAGCCCATAATTTGGTACACCTCCTACATTCAAATATTTTTTGAGATTATTTCCGATCATTACTTCATTATTCGTACTGAGATGAGCTGTGGAAAAATATGTATATCCCATTCCAGAGTCGTTGCCCAACCTGCCGTATGATGTCCTTATTTTAAAATTATCAATAAAAGAGTTAAAACGATCTTTGAAGAATGATTCCTCTGATATCCTCCATCCTAGAGAGACACCAGGGAAAAATCCCCATCTTGTATCTCGTGGTAGAAATACTGAAGCATCGTACCTACCAACGAATTCTGCCAGGTATTTATCAGCATAGGCATAATTTATTCTAACGCCATAACCAGCCTCTTTAGCTAAAGCATGTCCTCCTCCAACAAGATCTTTTTCAATTTCTTCTCCGAAATTAATATCCATAATATCTTCTATGGGATAACCTCGTTTACCGTTTGACATACTGGTATCTTGTATTCGCCTATATTCATAAAAAAGAAGTGAAGAGACCTCATGTTTGGCGATTTTTTTATTGAAATATACTTCAGGGCGTATATTGAAAATTTCTCTTTCGACAAACCATTGTTGGACAACTGCAATACCAGAGCTTCGGGCACGAGAATATTGTTTATTCCATGTTTTAGCTTGTTGATTATATACTTGTACATAGTATGGTAGTCCTTCGGTTTTAATCTTATTGTCAGATTTTTTATATGCACCATCCAATGATAGTTTTAAACCAGACACGAATGGAATGTCATAATTTATTCTTGCTTGCGCATCTAGTGTATTGCCTCGTGTTATTCCTTGTCCAGACAAGTCTCTGGCGGCCAATGGGTGGTTGTCTCCATTTCCTTCGGTGTTGTAACTGGCAATAGGTTCTCCATCTGCATTGTAGGGCAAAAGAAAAGGATAAGTTAACATGGCTTGTGACATAATTGCTGCATAACTATTGCCCGAAGGTGCTAAGGCTGGTTGTTTTGTTTCACTTCGTCTGGCAGTTAGTGACATAGATGCGTTGAAATTATCTGTTACTTTCATATCAAGGTTAATTCGTGCCGAGTATCTATCGATGGAAGTTCGGTTTATAATGCCTTGTTGATTGAATACATCAAACATACCATAATAATTTACCCTGTTATTTTTACCTGATATGCTTAGTGTGTTACTTCTAGTTGGAGCTGTGTTGTTGAATAGTAAATCAAACCAGTCTGTATTGCCATATACACCATCTGGATCTCCATTAGCAATCTTGTCAATTTCTTCAGCTGAAAATCTCCAATTTACTTCAGGAACTCCATCCAGTTCTTGTGCTTTATTATACCATGTAACATATTCTAAACCATTTAGAAACTTAGGAAAGTTTGCATTTTGAGATAATGAAAGAGATGAGATAAAATTGATTGTTGGTTTGTCAGTATTTCCTCTTTTTGTGGTAACAACAATTACTCCTCCTGACCCTCT
>JAQUIZ010000189.1 GCA_028683355.1 Fermentimonas sp. | reverse complement strand
CCAATCGCTGCAACTCCTATACCTAATAATACAATAGCTGCAGCCAGCCCTAATATAGCTGGAATTGCTGGGGTTAATAACATTGAAGCTAGACCAATAACTGTAAATGTTCCAGCTAACCCAAGCAAAGCTATTCCGATCTGCGCTAGAGACAATGAACCAATCGTTTTTAATGCCCCAGCTAACATAACAATTGAGAGAGCAAGAACACTAAAAGCAAGGGAATCAACTACTGAACTCGTTTTCGATAGTAGAACAAAAGCACCTATAATAACCCCTAAAGAAACGATTAATGCCGTTAAACTCTTTGCTATTTCTTCCCATGACATACTGCTAAATGCTTTTAATGCCTGTGATAATAGTAACATGGCGCCAGCAACATCCATCAAAGCAAGTGATTTTATAAAAATACCGTTGGGTAGTGCCATGAGAGCCAACGTCACAATAGCAAGAGCTGAACCTAGGGATATCAATCCTCTGCTCATTTCTTCCCACGACATGCCACCCATCTTTATAATAGCAGCTGCAAATATATTCATAGCAACACCAAGAATGGTTAAACTAGCGGCTGTTGCGATTACTTTTTTAGCGTTACCGGCAACATTTATAAATATAGCAATAGAAGCTAACATAACCGCAAGCCCGGAAAGTCCTTTAACCAAATCACCAAGATTAATACTGCTTAATTTCTTTACCGCACCGGCTAAGACAGTTATAGCAGCTGCTAAAAGTAGAATACCAACACTTTTTATTGCTCCCATTCCACTCAGATCAGCAACCTTCATAAATAACACTAACTCAGCCATTAAGACACCGACACCAACTAATCCTTTAGCCAAATCAGCAAGGTCCAACCCCCCTAATTGTTTTACAGCTTGAGTGAGAATTAGAATCGCTGCTCCAAAAACAATAAAGCCTACGGAAGCTGATATCAGACTTTTTGAACTTGTTTCTAATGCTTTTGACACTTTTATTAAAATAACAGATAGTCCCGCTACGCCAACAAGACCTTTTATTACTCCATCCCAATCAAGATTACCTAACTTTTGCATAGCTGATGCTAGTATAAGAACAGCTACCGATAAACCAATCATTCCGGTCGTGATTTTTGCCATCGCTAAAAAACCACGGGGTCCAGTAAGGGTGCTAAACGCTGACATAGCAGCAAAAAGTTCTACGAACATTATAGTCATAGCACCTAACGAAACTGTGAGTTTTTCGGAATCTATCATTGATATCGTTAATAATGCGGCGGCTAATATACCAATAGCTACGGCTATTTTTAATAATACGTTCGCTTTTAAATTGGATTGATAAGCCTCAAGACAACCTCTAACACCATCAAAGATACCCGTAATGCCGGATAAGAATCCTCCAGCACTATCTGTTATTTTTGTTAGGGAATCTATAAATTTTTTAATTCCATATAATATTCCAGCAAATAAACCACTGTTTATGAAATCAAATATAGAATTAAAATTAGCATCATTTAAGGATTTAAATATACTCGCACTTAATCCACTCAATATCTGACCGATTGTAGATGCTAAATTATAGAAGAAAGAAAGGAAACTTTTAAAAGCTTCGCCAATTTTAATTAGAGGTTGAAATCTCTTTTCTATTTGTCCAGTAAACTCATCGATTCCAGTCATGTCTGGTACCCTGACAGCTTCAAAAGCACTCGCTATCAGATCAGTAAACATTACAATTCCTTCTGCCACTGGTTTTAAAACTTTACCAATGTTTTGAATTGCTACATTAAATGTATCCGAATATTTTAATGCATCACGGATAGCAACTATAAAATCTCCAATGCCTCCTGTTACTGAAAGAAAGTTCCCAGTTACCGGAAACAATGTTTTAACGAGAGAAATAAAACCTCCAGTGATTGCGGTTAAAGCCATCCTACCAATATCAAGAAGAGCGAAAAGACCTTTGAAAGTGTTCTTTAGATTTTCAGAAGTAGCCTTACTAAGTTTAAAGTGTTCGGTAAGTTTACGAAGTCCCTCACTAAAAGAATATAATTGTTCGGCTGTGATAGGCGGAAATATTTCTCTAAAAGCTTCTTTGACAGGTGTAATGATACCCATGACGCTTTCGAAAGCATTTCGTAAAGTCTCAATTACCGCTGTTCTACCACCCAGATCTTTCCAACCTTGGAGAACTTCATTTCTTGCATCTGCTGATTTACCAATTATACCGCCGAAGATATCACTAAGTTCAGTAAGAAGTTCTTTAGCCTCCTCAAAATCGCCAACAATAATTTCCCAACTCTTGGTCCATCCAGACTGAGCCGCTTCTTTCAAAGTATCAAACAATTGGGTGAACGTTTTAACTTTTGTAGCAGCATCATTGGCAGTTTGACCCATCTTGATAATAGATTTAATCTGCTCTTCGGTATAACCCATTGTACGAAGCTGATCTTCATTGAGGTCCCCTGTAAATTTAGCAAGCGTCTCAGTTAATACTTCGGAAGTAAGCCAACCATCTTTAAGTGTTTCACGAAAACTTCCTTCGTTTTCTATCATTTGATCAATGGCAATACCATGTACACGAGCAGTATCTTTCAAAGCATCCTGAAATACCTGACCGCCCATTCCAGCATTAACTACGGAATTCCAGTCCATAAGTTTAACTGTACCAGATGCCAAAGCCTGGGAAAGTTGATACATGGCCGTACTTGCCTGTTGACTGGTTGAACCAGAAACAGCGGCCAGGTTAGCAATACCTTTAATTGCCGATACGGATGTGTCCAGGTCAATACCTGCTGCTGTAAAAGTACCAATATTACGGGTCATTTCCGTAAAATTGTAGATGGTCATATCAGCATAATGATTCAATTTATTAAGGGCTTCATTTACTTGTTCTAGAGTCGTTCCCTTCGAAGAAGTATTTGCTAAAACTGTTTGAATTGCGTTGATCTGAGTCTCATACTCTTGAAAACCAGTCTTAATAGGGTCAATAGTTAGCGCCGAAACAATCCTCTTCCCAGCATTAACCGCAGAATTGGTGATATTTGCGAGGGCTGTTACTGCCATAACCTCAAGAGCCGAAAACTTGATACGAACTGATTCTACAGCCCCTCCAAGTCCTGACATACTGTCATAACTCCCGGTCAGATTCAAACTTTGTTTAAGTTTATCAAGAGTTGACATTGTAGTTTTTACATTTGACTCAAAATGTTTATTGTCAAACTGCATTTCAACGACTCTTGAATCTACTGTCTTGCTCATGGCTTAGTAACCTCCCTCCATGCTTCATTTGCTATTTTGTCAAAAATAGGCTGGATAGCAGGATTAATATAATCTCGCCCCTGTACCCAGCCACCGTTACGAGTTCCATGACCGTACTGTAGAATAATGGCGATTGGAACTCCATTTTGAATATTTGAGTTATGAAAAGTAATTGTTGCCGATCCTTGTTTGTTAATTATGTCGTAATGCCATGAATTAGCTGTTTGTCCAGAGTCGACTGGTGTCGCAGACGCAAGGGCGGCTACTCCCTCTCGACCATATCTGTCAAGATCTCCGATACGAACAGCCTCTTTTGCTCTCTCTAAGAAACGTGTAAGTTTAGAGAAATCTCCCTTTTGCCTGAAACTTATCATATAATTTTCTCCTTTTAGAGAAGTTAAGTTGTACCACTCTTTGACGTTGAGATATTTGTATCCGTTGAAATAACATCGATGATAGACTCTATAGCATCTGATGCTGTTTGTAATTCAGCATTACTTTCGTCAAAAGCAATCTTAATAGCAGCGGCAAGTTCCTCCACAGAAATCTTTCCGTCACTATTAGAGTCTGCAAATACAATCCGAAGTTTGAATTTCTGGTAGATGTATATGGAGGCAGGAATTATTGCGATGATTGCACTAGCAATAGTCGAAACGTTATTATCGTTTCCCCAAATTAGATTAATCATCGCAATAATGAATGCCCCAACAACACTCCATAGAGTTGCACTCGTCTTAAATTTCGTAACGATTGTGTTCATATAATTCCCTCCTGTCTAAATAGCTGGACTATTATCGTTGCTCCCGCTATTTTGTTTAAAATTAGCAGCCTTTGCCGATTCAAAAGTTATTCCGCC
>JAQUIZ010000188.1 GCA_028683355.1 Fermentimonas sp. | reverse complement strand
GAAGTTGAAGTTGATGGAGCTCAAAAGATTAAGTCTTTAAGAACACTGGTTTTATTAAATCTGTTCAACACTGGCGAAATTGACACGTGGTTTAATAATGATTGTTTAAAAATAAAACGAGAGCCTCATAAACAAAATTATTTAAAGTTGAAACATTACGTTGAAGCGTTTACTCGTGAACCCTCGTTACAAACAATTTACTCGGTTGTCCTCTTCCTGAAAAATGGACTTAAATTAAAAACCATGAGAAGGGAATTACTAAACGGCGTACTGCATGCAGTGAAATTGGCTATAGAAGAGCAAACAACAGCATACGAGGCTATGGTGCAACAAAAAAACAAAATTCGTAGGGTTGGACGAAAAATACATGGTAAATGTTTAGGGACAACATTGTTGACAAAAGGATTAGAATTTGATACTGTGGTAGTACTCAATGCACATCGGTTTGTGAGCCATAAGCATTTTTATGTTGCTATCACTAGGGCATGCAAAAAGCTGGTGATTTTTTCAGAGAGACCAGTGCTCAGATTTTAAATTTTATTGGTGATACTTCTTCATGAAAGATACAATCTATATTTTCAAAAAAAATATTGTATTTTAGTACAGAGGGAAATTTAGAAAATGCAATTAATGATGCTGGTGCAGTATTAATATTGTACCGTACTTATTCTTTATAATAGAAATTACAATATATAATATGTCACAATTTATAAATAAAACCCTACTTATTACAGGTGGTACCGGTTCATTTGGAAACGCGGTACTGAAAAGGTTTTTAGAAACAGATATCAAAGAGATTCGTATATTCAGCCGAGATGAAAAAAAACAGGATGATATGCGGCATCGTTTACAGAACCCGAAAGTGAAGTTCTACATTGGAGATGTACGTGATAAACGTTCTGTAGATACTGCCATGCGAGGTGTTGATTATGTGTTTCACGCAGCGGCTTTGAAGCAGGTGCCTTCATGCGAGTTTTTCCCGATGCAGGCGGTGCGTACAAACGTGATAGGAACGGAAAACGTTTTGGATTCTGCTGTTGAGCATGGTGTGAAAAACGTGGTGGTGCTGAGTACCGACAAGGCTGCCTATCCGATCAATGCCATGGGGATTAGTAAGGCGATGATGGAGAAGGTGGCGATTGCCAAAGCACGTTCTTTAGAGAATGATGCCACAACGACCATATGTTGTACCCGTTACGGGAATGTGATGGCGAGTCGCGGGTCTGTGATTCCTTTGTGGGTTGATCAAATTAAAGCCGGAAAGCCAATCACAATTACCGATCCCGGTATGACGCGCTATATGATGACACTGGATGATGCGGTGGATCTGGTGCTGTATGCTTTTGAACATGGCAACCAGGGCGATCTTTTTGTACAGAAAGCACCGGCTGCAACTTTGACGGTTTTAGCAGAATCATTGAAAGAGTTGTACCACGCCGATACGGAAGTAAAGGTAATCGGTACAAGGCATGGTGAAAAACTGTACGAGACTTTGGTGACACGCGAAGAGATGTTTCGCTCTGAAGATATGGGGGATTATTTCCGTATTCCGGCTGATGCACGTGATTTGAATTACGATAAGTTCTTCGTGGAAGGCCAGGAAGATATCTCGAAAGTGGAAGATTATCATTCACACAATACTTTTCGCTTGGATAAAGAGGGGATGAAACAATTGCTTCTTAAACTTCCTGAAATAAGAGAGGATTTAAATCTGTTGTAATGATGAATATTCTGATTACAGGTGCAAAAGGATTTATCGGGAAGAATCTGATTGCCGAACTAAACAATATCAAAGAAGGTAAAGCAAAAGGGTATCATTTAAAGCCTGAGCTTACTCTGTTTGAATATGACATGGATACCGATCCCTCTCTTCTGGATGGATATTGCAAGGATGCGGATTTTGTATTCCACCTAGCCGGAGTAAACAGACCCAAGGAGCAGAGTGAATTCATGGAGGGTAATTTCGGGTTCACTTCTCTGTTGTTGGACAGGTTAAAGAAACATGGAAACAATTGTTCCGTGATGATCTCATCATCCATTCAGGCTGAATTGGACAACCCCTATGGGATCTCCAAGAAGGCGGGTGAGGATTTACTGCTTGATTACGGTCGCGAGACAGGTTCAAATGTATTGATATACCGTTTCCCGAATGTATTTGGTAAATGGTGTCGGCCAAACTATAACAGCGCTGTAGCGACTTTCTGTCACAACGTGGCTCATGATCTTCCCTTACAGGTGAACGACCGTTCGGTGAACATGACGCTTGTCTATATCGATGATGTGGTGAAAGAGCTGATAGCAGCATTGGAGGGCAATCCAAACAAGTCGGGTGAGTTTTGCAAAGTTCCGGTAGAGCATAAGATCACATTGGGAGAAATTGTGGATCTGATCTACTCTTTCAAAGAGAGCCGAAAGAACCTTCTTGTATCGGATTTGTCAGATCCTTTCACTAAGAAACTTTATTCAACCTATCTGAGTTATCTCCCCGAGGACCGGTTCTCCTATCCGCTGAAGATGAATGTGGATGAAAGAGGTTCTTTTACTGAATTTCTGAAATCCAACGATAGGGGACAGGTATCTGTCAATATCTCCAAGCCGGGTATCACGAAAGGGCAGCACTGGCATCATACCAAGAACGAGAAGTTTTTGGTGGTTAGTGGAAAAGGTGTAATTCGTTTCCGGAAGATAGATGAAGAAAAGGTACATGAATATTTTGTGTCGGGTGAAAAATTAGAGGTGGTTGATATTCCGGTGGGATATACGCACAATATTGAGAACCTGGGTGAGACAGATATGGTCACGGTGATGTGGGTGAACGAAGTGTTCGATCCGGAGAGACCTGATACCTATTTTTTGTCGGTATAGATATGAAAGATAAAGAGATGAAGAAATTAAAAGTATTGACCGTAGTGGGTACACGTCCGGAGATTATCCGTTTGGCCTGTGTGCTGCAAAAACTGGATGCATCAGAAGCCGTTGAGCATGTCTTGGTGCATACGGGACAGAATTATGATTATGAGTTGAACGAAGTGTTCTTTGAGGACCTTGGTTTGCGCAAACCGGATCATTTTCTAAATGCTGCAGGTAAAAACGCCACAGAGACTGCCGGGCAGATTCTGATCAATATAGATCCTGTACTTGAAAAGGAACAACCGGATGCATTCCTGGTGTTGGGTGATACCAATTCCTGTCTCTGCGCTATTGCAGCCAAGAAACGTCATATTCCTATCTTCCATATGGAAGCAGGAAATCGTTGTTTCGATCAGCGTGTACCGGAAGAGAGCAATCGCAAGATTGTAGATCATACAGCGGACATCAACCTTACCTACAGTGATATTGCCCGTGAATACCTTTTAGCCGAAGGTTTACGTCCTGACAGAATCATCAAGACCGGTAGCCCTATGTTCGAGGTATTGATGCAATATCTGCCTAAGATTGAGGCTTCGAATATTCTTGAAACGCTGAACCTTGAGAAGGACAAGTTTTTTGTGGTATCAGCCCACAGAGAGGAGAACATCTCTTCTGAGAAGAACTTCTTCAACCTGGTGGAGATATTGAACGGGATTGCCGAGAAATATGATTATCCGGTGATTGTCTCTACCCATCCACGCACCCGTAACATGATTGAAAAGAAGGGAATCACTTTTCACAAGAATGTGCAGTTGATGAAGCCAATGGCATTGAGCGACTACAATAAGTTGCAGATGAATGCATTTGCTGTGTTATCGGACAGCGGTACCATTTCTGAAGAATCATCTATTTTGAATTTCAGGGCACTGAATATTCGTGAAGCACACGAACGTCCGGAAGCAATGGAAGAAGCCTCGGTTATGATGGTGGGCCTGAACCCTGAGCGGGTAATGCAGGGACTGGTGCAATTGCAGGTTCAATCCCTAGGCGAGGAACGCAACTTCAGACCGGTAGCTGACTACAGCATGCCCAACGTGAGTGAGAAGGTGGTACGCATCATTATCTCCTATACAGATTACATTAAACGGGTGGTTTGGAGTGAGTAAAAAAATACTATTTATTTCACAATATTTTTACCCCGAAGAATTTCGAGGAAATGATATTGCTTTTGATTGGATAGAACGTGGT
>JAQUIZ010000187.1 GCA_028683355.1 Fermentimonas sp. | reverse complement strand
AAAAAGCGCTGAGTAGCCAGGTTTCCTTTGCAATGCGAGAAGCCATAGTTGGAGAATATCCCGACTTCAGGCTCGACTACAGTATACTTCAGGTAGCCGAAGGCGAACTTCAAATGCCGGTAAATGTATCGCTGACAATTGATAAAGCAAACCGCACACTCCGGTTTAGCTGGGATCCGACGCTGGTATATCCTTCACAACCTGGCAAAGCGGATGACCATGTTAACGTCGTCTATCTGAATGAAAAAGAGAAAATTGTCCAGTCCCTGCGTAACGTTGCCAAGCGCAAAGATGGAACAGCAATTATAGATCTTAAAGCAGAAAGTGGCAAATGGAATCTTGAAGATATGCACTTCTGGATCTATCTGTCGTCGTTTATATTAGGGGAAAATTCGGAGAGTATTTATTTGAAGAGTTAAAAGAATTCACTTTGATCATCTGATATCTTCTTTAAATTTCCTTCATCAATCTGTCAGTTTCAACAAGTGCGGCAACTATTTTCTTATAGTGTATAATGTCGTCATAATCAAGCTTACGACCCTTTCGGTCTTTGAGCCATTTTTGAGCTGGCTGATATCCTCCGATAAAGAATTCCCATGCAATTTGCGGAATAGCATCATAGTATTGTGAGTCATTGATATGGACCTTGCCGGCATCGTAATCAAATTTCTCAACAACATTATCGCCTTCTCCCATAAATGGATAGTTCTTTATTAAGGTGTTTATTGTCGGACTTTCTAATAAATGAACCTGTCGTATTTCTCCACCCAGATTTACTAATTTCCAGAATGTCTCTGTGTCCTTTGGATAAGGTACTCTCGGGAAATCAATTTTCAGGAATTCTTTGTATTTCTCGCGGTAAGTTGGAGAATGCAGCACTGCATAGACGTAATCAAGTATGTCGATAGGTGCAAATACCTCTTTTAATTCGTCCCCGATATTGGTTTCTGTTTTTTCTGGGACAAACTGTAGCTTTAAGATTTCTTCAAACTCCGAAACGATTTCTTTGTTGAGGTTGGGAGTACGATGAGGGCGGTTATCGAATGTAGGTTCATTATTGTTATTTGAGTAAATATAAAGAGGGAAAATAGAAGTAATCTCACTCGTGCGGTTAGAAACGTATGAACTCTCAATTATTTTATTTGAAATAAAAGAATGAACATAAGAATTTCCACTTTTGAATTGTTTACAAAGGGCTAACCCAATATTTTCACCTAAGATAAAATGTTGCATTACTTCTTTTCTTGGATAACAATGGAATCCTTTTGAGTTTCCTGTGTAGAAAGTCCACCTAATGTCAAATGGTCGATATGATATTTTAGTAAATTGTCCCTTTTCCAGATAATTATTTCTTAAATCCTCCTTTGCAAAACGAACCTTCCAATCTCTGACATCTTTACCTAATTTAAACTTACTTCTTGCCGTCTCATCGTCTAAGCTTAGAAACATTTCAATATTTGATTTAACGGATTCCTTGTTCTTTTGTATAGAGAAATTATCTCTTGCTGTAACGATACCAACATTATTCAAAGGAAACAATTCATTTACAGAGAATCCTTTTTCGTATGACTCCTGCTCCTCAAAATCTTTATTTATAAAGAAATAGTTTGGAGCAATGTTTTTGACTTCTTCAAAATCAACCTCTTCCAATGAGTAGGTTGATAAAAAGTGATACTTAAAGTCTCTCAATCCATAAAGGTCGTGATGAAACACTTTTCCCAATTCATCTTTTTGCTTCTTTCCGGTTTTCACAAACAGGTTTATTGATACTCCCTGCATTATATCAAAAACATTTTCATCTTTGCTGCCGTCGGGTGCTGTTTCTCTTTTTTTTGTGTTACCGTGCAAATCAATAGTATAAATTTTATCGAAAGTTTTGAGAAGATTCCATCTCATACCTCTAAATGTAGGGTTATCTAAATAACCATGCGGATTGATATATGCCAATATTCCACTCTCATTCTTTTCTATATAATGTTGTCCATATCTGATAAACTTTACATAGTCATCATTTATCCATTTAGGATTCCTCTCTTTTAGCTTTTCTTTTCCGCCCGGTTCTTTTTTATATTCCTCCATCAGATTCATAATCCATTTGCCTTTATTGGCACTTTCGCCACTATAGGGCGGATTACCAATCACAACCATAACCGGTGTATCCCGTTTCACCCTGTTGGCTTCGTTGGCTTCGTTGCTCAACCAGTTTGCCCAAAGTGTACCGGTATCTGGGTGATATTGCTCGAGACTGTTTGTAAGGTATATTCGCAGACGCTTTTCACTGTCGCCTGTGTAACCTGTATCTTTTAATACCAGACTCATTTTAAGGTGTGCCATTGCATAACTTGCCATAAGTAACTCGAAACCGTTTAATCGTGGTAGCAGGTGTTTGTCAACATACTCATTCCAGAGTCCTTGCTGACCTTCGAAGTTTTTATGTATAAGTCTTACTGCTTCATCAAGAAATGTGCCGGTGCCTGTTGCCGGGTCAAGAATCTGTACTCGGTGTACTTCTTCTTCACGAATAATGTCTTTTACTTTGGAACGCCTGTCTGCTGTGGCTTTTATGACATCTTTTACTTTAACTGTTGTTTTGGCTGTATCTGCCAATCCCATTGGTAGGTTGAACTCTTCTTTAAGTATATCATCAACTGCACGAACAATAAACTCTACAACCGGCTGTGGAGTGTACCAAACGCCTCTCGATTTGCGCAATTTGGGGTCGTATTCGCTCAGGAAGGTTTCGTAGAAATGAATTATCGGATCCTCTGATCTGGTGGATTTGCCATAATCTTTTAGTATCTCATTAAGATCGCTTGAGCCGAATATTAGTGCCAGATCATCTACTATCCATCTTATCCTGTCGTCAATATCCGGTCCTGCAATGTGTTGAAAGAGTTTTCTTAAGAATGGGTTGGTGCGAGGTATAAGTTCTGCTGCTTCCTGCCGGCTGAAATTGTCCAGTGAGGAGTCATTCAGTCGTGCTGCAAACATTCCATAGACAACAGTTTGAGAGTAAATGTCTGCAAAGCTGCCCGGATCTATATCATGAATCAGGTATTCTTTAAATGCATTCATTTGTGCTGTCAGTGCATTGTCATAATTGTTTTCTTCTTCACTTGTTACTCTTTTTATAACATCTGCAAGCAACCTGGCTTTGCCTGCCATTATCTGAGCCAGCTTTTTACTGCTCTTGATTGCTTGCCCGGAGTAGGAACAGAATTCTTTTATGGTTTTTTCAAATTCATCAAAGTTTTCGGGAAGTGGTTTTATGCCTCTTTGGGTTATCTCTCCTATTTTAATTGATTTGATAAGTAGGGCATCCCGATAGAAATGGAAATCGAGATAATCTGTAAATACTATGTTCGGGAGTGATGCTTTATAGCGGTCGAATTGCTCTTTATTAACGTTCTTATTTTTGCCGTCAAGGTCGGTGTCTCCTAAATCCTTTGCTTCAATGTATCCTACCGGTACTTCTTTGTGTGTTAATATATAATCAGGTGCTCCAAACTTTTGTCTTTTGGGCTCGTTTGTTGCTTGAATATTGGGAACTATATTCTCTATGAGCTGCTGCAGATCGCCCCTGAAAGTGTGCTCTGTTGAGAGTCCAAGATTATACCTCTCG
The DNA here is from genome assembly GCA_028683355.1 of Fermentimonas sp. Classification (GTDB taxonomy): domain Bacteria; phylum Bacteroidota; class Bacteroidia; order Bacteroidales; family Dysgonomonadaceae; genus Proteiniphilum. Next base: position 482 of record JAQUIZ010000187.1, on the reverse strand, counting down.
TTTATGCTTTTAATGTATTGACTTATCATGTATTACAAGTGTGAATAATTGATAAGGTCAAAGATAGTTAAAAATAATAACTTAAATAATTGTATAATGGTAGTAAATATGCAAATACTGGAAAGTTGGAAAGACATAGGAAAAGACGTTATCCTATCACTTATCACACTCAAGCCGATATAACACTGATCAACTTTTTCCCCGTCAATTTCTGTATATCGTTTAGCATCACTCGTTCGTCGGGAGCACAGAATGAAAGAGCGGTTCCGGTTTTACCGGCACGACCGGTACGGCCTATACGGTGAACATAAGTTTCGGCTACATCGGGCAGGTCGTAATTTATCACCATCTCGATGTCTGCAATGTCAATGCCTCTTGCAGCGATATCGGTTGCTATGATTACTCGTGTCTTGCCCGATTTGAAATTGGTAAGCGCTCGTTGGCGTGCATTCTGTGATTTGTTGCCGTGGATTGCTTCGCAC
>JAQUIZ010000186.1 GCA_028683355.1 Fermentimonas sp. | reverse complement strand
ATTTTGCAATACCATAAATAGGTTCTGATTATACAACATTAAGTTGCCCTAAGGAGAAGCTCTGTAGTCCGCATAAATACGGTACTTACAGAGCTTTTTAACATTGTTTTACTGCAAAACTCAGGATGCGTGTATTTGCCGTTGCTGGAACCAAAAAGGACTTGGGATCGGTTATGGATATGATTCATAACACGATTAAAGTTATTTCGGAAAATGGTGAAAATATGCTTCTGCAAACTTTTGATACGCAAGAACTTGTTGAATAAAAGACGAAGGATAGTTTTGCCGCGTTTGGTGTCGGGAGTGAAACGAAAGGCCTGGGTCATATATATGAGTGAAATGGATTTACATTTAAAGAGAACGACCCAAAACATAGAGTCAGTTTTGCTTACAGGAGCCGGGGGCTTTCTAGGAGGAGAACTAATCAAGCAATTATCAGAAACAACCGACTATCGGATTTTTGCATTGACTTCCCAGAAAGAAAAGGTCTTGTCAAGATTTTCGGAGGTAAAACAACTTGCTTGTTTTGATATAGAAGAATGGATGAGCGGTAAATTGCCCTGGGAGGAAATTGATACACTTATTCATTGCGCATTTGCACGAGTATCATCCGGGCAGGAGCTGGCCAGCAGCCTTAAATTTGCCAATGAACTGTTCAAAGAAGCACGAGAAAATAAGATTACTGCAGTTATAAACGTTTCTTCGCAAGGAGTATATGGCCGGACGCATAAACCCCTGTGGTTGGAAGAAACACCGGTTGATCCCCATTCAATTTATGGATTTGCGAAGTATTCAAGTGAATTATTATTGAATAATTTGCGTGCCGTCAACGATAATCAAACCATTACGACCAACTTAAGATTATCCAGTTTATCTGGAGGGGCAGTCGGCTTAAAATTTGAAGTAATATCGAAATTTGTAAATCATGCCTTAAGAGGGGAACCAATTAAAATTGTGGGTGGTAAACAAATCTTTTCTTATATGGATGTCAGAGATGCCGCAGCAGGTATTATTGCGCTTCTGACGGTCTGCCCCCAGGAATGGCAAGAGGTTTATAACCTGGGCAGTAACCGAGGTTGCACAATTATTGAAATTGCCAACCTGGTGGCAGAAGCTGCCCCATCATATACCGCCCAGCCCGTAAGAATCGAAATTGAAGCCCAGGATATTAATTTAAATATTGGCATGAATTCAAGCCTTTTTTATAAAGCCACCAACTGGCAACCCCAGTATGATATGAAAGATATGGTTGATTCTTTGTTCGAATATTTATCACCACAAGCAAAAGATTAACTGAAAAAGAAAGTGGGTGAGTGTAATACCATGTCCATCCAGGTAACCCGTGTCTCCATGCCTGACTTGGAGGAATACATAGATGAGATTAAAGACCTGTGGGACAGCCATTGGATTACTAACATGGGAGCCAAACATAAACAATTGGAAGCGGAGTTATCCAGTTATTTGCATGCTCCCTATGTCACCCTTTTTACCAATGGTCATCTGGCCTTGGAGTGTGCCATAGCAGCTTTTAAGTTAAAAGGAGAAGTCATCACTACGCCTTTCACCTTTGCATCGACGACTCATGCCATAGTACAGAACGGCTTGGAGCCTGTGTTCTGTGATATAAACCCGCATGATTATACAATTGATACGGACCAACTGGAGAGCCTGATAACGGATAAAACTTCCGCTATCATCCCGGTCCATGTATATGGCAATATATGCAACATCAATGAGATTGAGAGGATTGCGGAGCAATATAATCTGAAGGTCATTTATGATGCTGCCCACGCCTTTGGAGTTACGCTTGACGGTGTGGGCGTTGCTAACTTTGGGGATGCTTCGATATTCAGCTTCCATGCAACCAAGGTTTTTAATACCATCGAGGGTGGTGCAGTGACATTTAAGAATGAAGCGTTGAGAAAAAGCTTAAATGAGTTAAAGAACTTTGGAATTACGGGCCCGGAGTCAGTTGAGAGTGTTGGTGGTAATGCCAAAATGAATGAATTTCAGGCTGCCATGGGAATCTGCAATCTGCGCCATATTGACAGCGAGATAGCGAAGCGGCACGCAGTTTTCGAGCGATATGTTGAACGATTAAGCGGAATAAAGGGGATTAGATTAGGTCAGATCCAGCCGGGGGTAAACAGCAACTATGCCTACTTACCCGTAATATTCGACCGGTATAGGTTGAGCCGCGATGAGGTCTTTGCGAAACTGAAATTCCAGGGTATCTACGCCAGGAAATATTTCTATCCTCTCACTAATAATATGGAGTGTTATAAAGATAGATTTGATGTTGAGAAAACGCCGGTTGCAAAAGAAATAGCCGACAATGTGCTAACATTACCAATTTATCCCGATTTGGAATTAGACCAGGTTGATAGAATATGTGCTATTGTTTTAAGATAAATACCCAGGTAACTTAAAAAAATCACTCGAAATGAACCCGGGGAGGACTACAGTTTGAGTATATTGGTAAGCATAACTTGCATTACTTATAACCATGAGAAGTATATAGCTCAGGCCATTGAAAGCTTTCTGATGCAAGAGACGGATTTTGATTATGAAGTACTGATTCATGATGATGCCTCTACCGATGGAACCGCTGATATCATCCGGGAATACGAAAGCCGATATCCTGATATTATTAAGCCGATTTACCAAACTGAGAACCAGTATTCGAAGGGGCTGAGAATTGGCACCGTGTATAACCTGCCGCGGGCCCAGGGCAAATATATCGCGATCTGCGAGGGGGATGACTACTGGCTTGATCCCTTGAAGCTGCAGAAACAGATTGATTATATGGAGGATCATCCTGAGTGCAGCATGTGTGCTCATGCAGTCAAAGTGGTGAAAGATGATAACCAGGCCGCGGTCCGTTTTATCAAGCCCTATAATGAAAATTGTGAGGTGCCGGTTGAAGACATCATCACTGGCGGGGGAGGATTTATCGGTATCAACTCCATTGTCTACCCCAGGGAGTGTATGGTCAGCCCCCCTGATTTTTTCCTGCGGGCGCCGGTGGGCGACGTCCCTTTGCAGCTCTATCTGGCCACTCAGGGAAGGGTATATTACTTGAATGAAGTAATGTCGGCCTACAGGATAGGTGTGGCTGGATCGTGGACCAGCCGTGTCGCCAGTTCCAGGGAAAAACAAATAGCGCTGCGAACCGGCCTGATTGAGATGACCGATGAATTTGATAAATACACAGGTTATAAGTATTATGACATGGTTGCCAGAAGACAGTTCGAAAATGAAATATTGCTTTTAATCGCCGCCGGCGATGTACAATTATTAAAACAGGACAAGTATAGAAAACATCGTGACAGGCTGGGCCTATATATTTTCCTGCTGATATATTTGAATAAATATTTCCCATCCCTATATGATAAATTGCGCGTCTACAAAAAATTTATCACCTCCAAAATATGAATTTATGGAACAGTCCCCCCGGACCAATTTGCAGAGGGGCAAGCTGAGCCTCATGAAATAGTGAGGACATGAGTTGGGGGAATATGAATGCAACCCGGAGACTTAGGATTAATACCACTAAAGTGATATAATACGGGAAAGGAAATGCAATTGAGGTGATCACTGGATGGATGATAAACCCAAGCATCCACGAAGTGCGGGGTCGCTATTATGCCGGTTGAAAATAGAAATGGTTTACCAGGTTATTATAGAAGGCAATAAGGAATCCGGATAGATGGGTTTCTCATGCCTTTTTGTGTTTTATGGACAATAAGTTGCTTTCCTAGTGCCTGGCACAACTTATTGGGATGCTAATTGTAAGGGGAGAAAAATGTTGATCGCAATTATTTTTTTAGTGACACTAATCGTATTGAATGCATTTTTTGCAGCATCTGAAATTGCCCTGATTTCGTTGAACGATGCCAAGATAAAATCGTTGGCCGATAAAGGCGATAAAAAGGCTCAGATGGTTGAAAAATTGTTGGATGAACCGAGCCGGTTTTTAGCTACTATTCAAATTGGTATCACCCTGGCCGGTTTTCTGGCCAGTGCTTTTGCATCGGAAACTTTCGCCGACAGGTTGGTTTATCTTCTAAAACTTACCGGGATCTCATTGTCGGAGGCCTGGCTTAAAT
>JAQUIZ010000061.1:13852-17477 GCA_028683355.1 Fermentimonas sp. | reverse complement strand
TGAGCAAATCTGTATGAATCAAGCATATTAGGTACCTGATTGGCATCTGAGAAACGAACGTTTGCCTGATATGAAACACTCGGTTTACCGCTCTTACCTGATTTAGTCGTAACAAGTATAACACCAAACGCTGCACGTGCACCATAAATTGATGAAGAGGCAGCATCCTTAAGTACAGAGATACTCTCGATATCAGCAGGGTTGATAGCATTAATGTTACCTTCAACACCGTCAATTAGTATAAGAGGTGATGAGCTGGATCCGCTTCCGATTGTACCGGCACCACGAATATTTATAGACATCTGGCTGTCAAGTGTTCCACCAACACCACTTGTCTGAGATAAGTTCAAACCGGGAATAACACCCTGAAGTGCTTGAGATACGTTTTGTACAGGTCTTGATTCCAAAGATTTTGAATCAATGGCAGAAACAGATCCGGTAACGTTTACCTTTTTCTGTGTACCGTAACCTACTACAACTACCTCGTCAAGAAGTTCAGTGTCAGTGGCAAGTACAACATCTACTGTTGTTCTTCCCTGAACAGGAACTACCTGAGTTCTCATACCAACATAACTGATTTGCAAGCTGCCATCGGCAGGTACATCAGTAAGGGTATAATTACCGTCAATGTCAGTAACAGTACCACGAGTCGCATCACCTTCAACGATAACGGTTGCTCCGATAACTTCGAAACCGGTATCATCTGTAATTGTACCACTCACGGTAACAGTCTGCGCAGAGATTGTTAAGGCGATGAAACTCAAAATAAGAGTTACAATGCCTCTAAAACCAAATTGTTTGCATTTTTTCATTTCATTCTCTCGTTTTTAGTTAATTACTAGTCAATTAATCAATTTGTTATTAGTTTATTTGTTTTATTTATTTGCTACTAAAACTGGTTGTAATTTAAAAAATAGACCTTATAAATTAAATATAGATACAAATGTAGTAGAAATAATCTTATATATAAAATATGATTAACATTAATCTTTCCATTAATAAAAAATAATAATATTATTTATGATAATATGTATTTTATTTATTCTCTTTCTGTATGGGGAGATTTTTATTTAACAAATAGGTGTTAGTTTAATAATATAGGTTTCAGGTTGAAAGACTTTTTTTGGACATTTGTGGATTAACATACTAATTATCATTTTTTAAACACTTCGGAGCCGGATTTCAGACCTTAGTATCGACCAAAAAAATGCCCCCGACTAAAATAGTCGGAGGCATTATTAATATATGGTTTTCTCAAAAAGTGATTACTACAAACCTTTTTCGCTAAGAAAGCGTTCTGCATCCATGGCTGCACGGCAACCTGTCCCGGCTGCTGTAATTGCCTGACGATAAATAGGGTCTGCTACGTCTCCGCAAGCAAATACACCTTCAACGTTGGTTCTTGTATAAGGATGTTCGGTTTTAATGTAACCTACATTATCCAACTCTATGAAATTTTTAAATATATCAGTATTTGGTTTATGACCAATGGCAAGGAAGAATCCGTCTATTTTAATATCCACTTTTTCTTCATCAGCTTCACCCATCCTTTTTATAAGGTGAGCGCCTTCAACACCATTATCACCAAAAAGACCTACAGCGTTATGTTCAAACAGGATCTCTATTTTGGGATTATTCATTACTCTGTCCTGCATGATCTGTGAAGCACGCAGAAAGGGCTTACGAACAATCAGATAAACTTTATCGGCAAGTCCCGACAAGTAAGTAGCCTCTTCACAAGCAGTGTCTCCTCCGCCTACAACTGCTACCTGTTTCTTCCTGTAGAAGAACCCGTCGCATGTTGCACAAGCAGAGACACCCTGTCCTGCGTATTTTTTCTCGTCCTCAAGTCCCAGATACTTAGCAGTAGCGCCCGTGGAAATAATTACAGTATCTGCCTCAATCACCTTTTCATTATCAATAGTCACTTTCAACGGACGTGATGAGAAATCAACTGAGGTTGCTCTTCCCGACAATACTTTTGTACCATATCTCTGAGCCTGCTTCTTGAAATCTTCCATCATCTGTGGACCTGTGATGCCGTCAGGGTAACCCGGGTAGTTTTCTACCTCTGTGGTGGTGGTTAGTTGTCCACCTGGTTCCAAACCTTCATAAAGTACAGGGTTCAGGTTAGCCCGTGCTGCATATATTGCTGCGGTATAACCTGCCGGTCCTGACCCAAGGATCAGTACTCGAACTTTTTCATTCATGTTATATGCTTTATTTTGATTGTTTATTTTAACCCAAAGATACTACTATTCCGTTATATCTGAAACAGATATAGCATTAATCTATTTATGTTAAATGGAAAATATATTGTTAAATCTGTTACCTGAGATCTACAATTTCAACACCCGGGTGATTGTTTTTATTGAAAATAAACTCACTGTCATTGAATTTGAAGTTGTCATTATAATCAGTGATATCTATTTTTGTAAGAATATCGTTACTCATGGTCATGATAACCTGAACGAGTCGGTTATTTGTTTTGTCAACTGCAACTGATATAGCTTTTATGTCGCTGTTTGCTGCCACGGGAGTCATATCTATATAATTCACATTTTTGCCGTTAACCGTTTTTGATACTGGTGCTTTCAGAGTATATCCCTCTCTGTAAATTCCCAGAAGGGCAAGAGGACTAACAGAAGCAAGTTCGCTTTCGGTGGGGTTACTGATATTTACTTCATCAACATCTTTAAGCAAAACCCATTGTGTGGTTCCGTCGAACCAGATATCCATCTCGTCCATTTCCAGCCGGAACTTATTGCCTTTAATAAATGCTTCCCCCTTTTGCGAGTCAAACTGATTTGCTCCGGCTTCGCCTATGGAGGATGTGAACGATAGTTTAATACCGTTGGATAACATGTAGCCTGAGTGGGTTTTATCAAGAATCGCTCTGGATTGTGGTGAGTCCTGCCCAAATGCAGCAACTGTAAGAGATAAAACTAAAAGTATTGATGCTAATCGTTTCATACTATTGAAATTATTGATTCTGTTAAGCTCCTTATTTATTCTATACATTATTAATATATAGTACTGACAGGAAAATCAGAGTTCGGTTTAAAACCTAAGATAATTCAATTCAAGACATCGATCTCTTATTGAATATGCCTAAAGGTGAACTGATAAAGTGAGTTTTAAACTATTAAAGGGTTTAATTCAACGAATCCAGCAGCTTCTCCAGAGAATACTCGTCCTGTATAAATACTTCACGTGGTTTGCTTCCCTGTGCTCCGCCAACAATACCTGCAGCTTCGAGTTGGTCCATTAGTCGGCCTGCGCGGTTATAACCAATGGAAAACTTCCGCTGAATGAGTGAGGTGGAGCCTTGCTGATGTACAACAATCAAACGTGCAGCTTCTTCAAAAAGTACGTCCCTGTCGTTAAGATCAACAGCACCTGGTGTTGTCTCTGCTTCTGATAGCACCTCCGGCAGTGGGTAAGCTGAGTCATAACCCTGCTGTTTGCCAATGTATTTGGTTATATCGTCAAGTTCAGGTGTATCAACAAAAGCACACTGAATGCGTGTCAGCTGACTTCCCTGAGAAAATAGCATATCACCACGGCCAATAAGCTGGTTGGCGCCACTCATGTCGAGAATTGTGCGTGAGTCTATTTGCGAAGT
>JAQUIZ010000061.1:2304-13752 GCA_028683355.1 Fermentimonas sp. | reverse complement strand
GTCTTACCCAAAGCAACAGGCAGCTCATAATTGCACTCCTGATAGCGTTTGGATGTTAAAACAGAATGCATTGATACAATCTGCGGTTCTTTGTTGGGTACCTCAATACCAACAGTTCCCTTACCCGGCATTGGAGCAATTATACGTATTCCGAGAGCTGATAAACTTAATGCAATATCATCCTCTAGGTTTCTGATCTTGGAGATCCTGACACCCGCCTGAGGTACAATCTCATACAAGGTTATTGTTGGACCAACGGTTGCTTTTATTGATGTTATTTCAATACCGTAGTTTCTGAGCGTAGAGATAATCCTGTCTTTGTTCTCATTCTGCTCAGCCATATTTATTTCACGGTCGCCTGTATTGTAAACTTTAAGCAGGTCGAGTGTCGGAAACTTAAACATGGAGAGATCCTTTCTAGGATCATAAGCCTCCTGTTTACCCGGGTTAATAATATCTGACAAGCGTTTGTCCCTGCTGTTTTCATCATCCTGAATAACAGTATCTGTCTCTTCATCCTTGGGAATGATGATCTCAAAGTCATCGTCTGACTCCACTTTATGTGTAGGGGTTAAACTCTCTTTTGGTTTTAAATTAGATACGGCAGCCGGTACAGCAATTTCTTCAGCAGGTATTGATTCCTCCTGAGCGTCGTCAACATCACTAGAAGAAAATCTTTCTTTAGCCTTGTTAAACAGAGTCATTAAGATGTTTGGCCTCTTCTCTTTCACCGGCATATCCGCTACGCTCTTTACTTCAGGTTCACCAGGTTCATCAAATTTTATAAAAGAAGGCTTGCTGTCAACCAAAGTTTGCTGAATCTTGTACATATTGCTTCTTCTGACTGTTACAACAATGATAACAATAAAAAGAATAATAAGAAGCACTATTCCCGGCCATCCAATACTGCTTTCCAGGAACTGTTCAATCTCTATGCCGTGAGCACCTCCCCATTTTACATGTGAATCAGGTAAAATGTTATCAAGAATGAATGCGCTTGTTATAGAGCCGCATATTATTCCGAATGCAGTTATAAAAAGTGCCTTGATGAAGGAGAAATCTGAAACCTTCATAAACCGCAGGCCTATATAAATAAAGAAGATGGGTATGAGTGCAGAAAATATGCCGTACCAGTCATTTACAAGTCTTTCAGCTATAAATGCACCACCGGCACCTGTCCAGTTATCCACTTCTAAAGTAGATGAGCGGATAATTTGCCAGAATGATAAATTGAGTATCTTGCTTTGATCGGCTGCACCGGTAAAGAAGAATGATATAATTGCCAGAAGCATGAATATTCCGGCAAAAGCCACAATCACTCCCAGGATAAAGTGAGTACGTTCACTTTTGAACAAGTCAAGCCAGGCTGTGCGTTTTTTTTTGGATAATGTAGTCCTTTTCCTTTTTCTTTTTACCATGAGGGGGTGAAAGTGTTATCTGTAATTGAAAGTACAAATTTAGGAAAAAGAAACTTAGATTAAAAGTATTAACTCCTCAATTACTGTTACCTGTTCTTTTTTCCAACAAGATAAACACCTGCAATTAAAGCAATAACACCCAGACCTATCTTCACATAGGCCATCTCTTTTGCACTGTTGTCTTCTGCAGTAATTTCTACTCCCAGAATATCCACTGAGGCGGAACTTGCGCCAAGATCGTTTATACCGAGATATCCCAGTACCAATGCTCCAATAATCAGAATAATACCGAATACTTTTCTCATATTTGCAAATATTAAATTAGATTCATGCTTTTTAAACAGTATTGACAAACATATTGTTTACCTGGACTGCATTTATATTAAAAGCGAAAGGTCCGCGAATCACTTCGCAGACCTCCCTTGTTAACACAATCTTCATGAAACAAACTACACTATCGAGTTGATTGCAGAATGATAATCCGGTTCTTGTGCAATCTCAGGAACCAGTTCTGTATATACAACTTTCCCTTCCGGGTTTACTATTACAACCGCTCTTGCGAGTAGTCCCTTCAGTGGGCCACTGGTCATAAGAAGACCGTAATCCTTGCCGAAAGCTTCATCTCGGAAGTTTGAAAGAGTAACTACATTGTCTATGCCTTCTGCTGAGCAGAATCTTCCTGCTGCAAAGGGCAGGTCGGCAGATATTCCTAGTACCACTGTATTGTCGAGCGAAGCAGCTTCTTTGTTGAAACGACGAACTGAAGCGGCACATGTGCCTGTATCCAGACTTGGGAAAATATTAAGTACAACATTTTTTCCTTTGAAATCTGAAAGTTTCACATCAGCAAGTGATCCGTCAACTAAGCTGAAAGCGGGAGCTGCAGCACCTTTTGCGGGCAGTTCTCCGACTGTATTTACAGGGTTACCTTTAAACGTAATATTTGCCATTATTTTATATATTCTTAATTTATAATTGTTCTTAATAACAGGTGAATTCAAATAGTAAACAAAGTGTATGTATAAAAGTTCACGTTTATCTCTTTTTTTTATGTTAGTATATTCAATTTCTTTACTATACTAATTCTTCCCTTAGATAAAGTGCAGTGTAGCTCTCTTTGTTTTTTACAATTTCCTCCGGAGTACCTGTTGCCAGAATATATCCGCCTTTTTCACCTCCATCGGGACCGAGATCGACAATATGATCTGCACATTTTATAATATCAAGATTATGCTCAATTACGATTACAGTATTACCCTTTTCAACCAATTTATTCAGTACACCTAATAGCACTCTGATATCTTCAAAATGCAGACCTGTAGTCGGTTCATCAAGCACATACATTGTGTTGCCGGTGTCGGTGCGTGCAAGCTCAGTGGCAAGTTTCACGCGTTGGCTCTCACCACCGGAAAGGGTGGTGGACGACTGTCCAAGCTTGATGTATCCTAATCCCACTTCCTGCAACACCTTAATCTTATTCAGAATTGAAGGCACATTCTCAAAAAAATCAACCGCCACATTAATTGTCATATCCAATACATCAGCTATCGATTTTCCTTTAAACCTTACCTCCAGCGTTTCGCGGTTGTATCGTTTGCCATGGCAGCTTTCACAAGGTACCATCACGTCCGGAAGAAAATTCATTTCGATTGTCTTGTAACCGTTGCCCTTGCATGTTTCGCATCTGCCGCCTTTTACATTAAATGAGAATCTGCCGGGTTTATAACCTCTTATTTTTGCTTCAGGCATACCTGTAAAAAGTGTGCGTATATCAGAAAATACACCTGTGTAAGTGGCAGGGTTAGAGCGGGGGGTTCGACCAATTGGCGACTGGTCAACGCTAACCACTTTATCTAAATCTTCAATTCCACTAATAGATTCGTATGGGAGAGGATCTTTTAAAGAGCGATAAAACTTCTGACTGAGTATCGGTTGAAGTGTTTCATTGATAAGAGTAGACTTTCCACTCCCGGAGACACCTGTAATGCAGGTAAATGTTCCCAAAGGCAGGGATACAGATACATTCTTCAGATTATTGCCTGATGCACCTTCGATGATAAGATGTTTACCGTTTCCCTTTCTTCTTTTTTTGGGAACAGCAATTTCCAGTTTACCGTTCAGGTAATTGGAGGTTAGAGTGTTTCTTTTCAGCATCTCATCAGGGACACCTGCAAAAACTACTTCACCACCTTTGCGACCGGCAAATGGGCCCATATCAACAATATAATCCGATGCCAGCATCATATCTTTGTCATGTTCCACAACAACCACGGAATTACCCGTATCTCGAAGCTTTTTGAGAGAGTCAATAAGTTTGCGGTTATCTCTCTGATGAAGTCCAATGCTCGGTTCATCCAATATATAAAGCACGTTAACAAGCTGAGAACCTATCTGAGTGGCAAGGCGGATACGCTGACTCTCACCTCCCGAAAGCGAAGCTGATGCACGTGACAGGGAGAGATATCCAAGTCCCACATCCAGAAGAAACTGTAATCGTGACAGTATCTCTTTTTTGATTTCAGTAGCAATCAGCCGCTGTTTTTCAGTAACCTCTGTTTCAGAATCAGAAAACCAATCGAACAGTGTCTGAATATCCATATCGGCCAGTTCAGCAATATTTTTTTCGTTGATTTTGAAATGAAGGGCCTCCTTGTTAAGACGCTGACCATTGCATTCCGGACATACTGAGGTTGTAATATATTGTCCTGCCCATTTCTGCGCAGTAGCCGACGCTTCGTCATCCTGCTGCATCTCAATATATTTGGTAACTCCTTCGTAAGAAACCATGTAGTTGGAGTTTCCAAGCGACTCGTTCTTGATCTTCAGGCGCTCATTTGTTCCATAAAGTATCTCTTCAATTGCTTCCTCCGGTATATCTTTAATTGGTGTCTTGAGGGTTACTCCATATTTTTCGCAAATTGCTGTAATCTGCCAGAAAAGCATGTTGCTCTTTTCCTTGCCGAGAGGAGCAATACCACCGGCAGAAATACTGATGTCAGGGTTGGGTATTATCTTTTCAATATCAACCTGATCTACATCGCCAAGACCTTTACAACGAGGACAGGCACCTTGTGGTGAGTTGAACGAAAAATTGTGCGGGGCGGGTTCACTGTAAGATAATCCTGTTGTGGGACACATTAAACTGCGACTGTAATGCCTTACCTCATCAGCTTCCACATCCTGAAGGAGTATTAATCCGCTGCCCTGCTTCATGGCAGTCCTCACACTCGCTTTAAGCTTATCAGCAAACTTGTTGGATACAACAAGCTTGTCAACCAGTATTTCAATATTGTGGTTTTTGTAACGGTCTACTTTCATTCCGGGAATTATCTCCCTGATATCACCATCCACCCTCACGTTTAGGTAGCCCTTTTTACGTATCTGTTCAAAAAGTTCTTTGTAATGGCCTTTTCTGTTTCTTACTACCGGTGCCAGGATATATATCTTCTTGCCTATATACTTCTCAAGAATAAGTTCAAGAATCTGTTCATCGGTATATTTTACCATCTTCTCACCTGTGATGTACGAATAGGCTTCACCGGCACGTGCAAAAAGCAAACGCAGGAAGTCGTATATCTCAGTAGTGGTTCCAACAGTTGATCTTGGATTTTTATTGGTTGTTTTTTGTTCTATTGAGATAACGGGACTTAGTCCGGTAATCTTATCAACATCGGGGCGTTCAAGTTTACCGAGAAAGCCGCGTGCGTATGCTGAGAATGTTTCAATATATCGACGCTGGCCTTCGGCAAAAATTGTGTCGAAAGCCAACGAGGATTTTCCGCTCCCGCTTAAACCGGTAATAACAGTGAGCGAGTCACGGGGAATTGTTACATCAATATTTTTAAGATTGTGTACACGTGCTCCGTATACATTTATTAGTTCAGTTTCAGATGCCATATTTTATTTTCAATCAATAACCCAGGCAGGGTTATGCACTTTAGGCTCACTGCCTTTTTTGTAGTACAAATCTTCCTCTGTAGGAATAAGAATAGTGTATGTCTTGCCGGAAGCGTTGTTTAGTTTATCTGTTCTAAGCCAGGAGTTGAAATCCTTTAACTGTGCGTAAGTTATTTTGTTCTGCTGAGCAAAGGATACAAGATCGGGGAGTGTACTTGTAACGTTTACTTTTTTGAACTCCATTGGTTTATACAGATGTTCCGGTTTAATGATAAAACCATATTGTTGTGGCTGCTCAAAAATCTGCTTGATTGCAAGCATCCGGTAGTAGTAGCGAGTGGTTTCCTCCACCAGCCAAAGATCAAGAGCATCATCAGCCTTCTGATCTCTCAGTTCAGTTGTAATCCTGCCCTGTCCCCCGTTATAAGACATGGAGGCTGCACTCCAGGATTCATATCTGCGATGTGCATTTTTAAGATACCTGCATGCTGCAACAGTTGATTTCTCTATATTATACCTTTCATCAACGTCTGTTCTGATCTCCAGGCCGTTTTCGCGACCGGCCGACTGAATAAATTGCCATAAACCTACTGCGCCTGCCGGCGATACTGCCCTGTGATCCAGACTGCTTTCTATTACTGCAAGATATTTCATATCATCGGGGACACCTTCTCTTTTTAGTATCGGTTCAATTATAGGGAAGATGCGGTTGGCCCTTTTAATCAGGAGCATTGTTGTTGAATGAAAATAGGTGAAACTGTTTAGTTCTCTGTCCATTCTTTCACGTTTATCATAACGGTCAAACAGAATCTCTTCTCCGGCAAATGTCATTCTTTCCGGAATTGATACTGATGCAGTCATCGAAAGTACCTGAGGCTTTTCAGACTCAGTTTTAATAGTATCGTTTCCTGATGTCAATAAAACTACGGCGGTAGCAAAACCAGCCAGCAGAAGCACTAAAGAAAAAAGCAGTGATTTTTTCATTTTAATTCTTTCTTTGCGGGATACCTTTTATCGTGATTTTAATGTGATAAATGATAACCGGAATTTTTAAATCGACTAACAAAGTTAGTTACTTTTTCGGATATAAGGAATATTGCTTTAGGTTAATCTGCTAATATCATATTGTTTAATCATATTTATTAATCATAAAAATGCCGTATGAAAACAGATTCATACGGCATTCCAAAAAAACTATCAAATGAGAAAATTGAGTTATTTGAATAACATTGGAGCAAATTCTGTCAGGTAAATACGCCAGTTTCTCCAGATGTGGCCACCTTCACTTTCTTTATAGGTATAATCAAAACCTATTTCATCCATCTTCTTCATGCTGTCCAGAACTCCCTGGTATAGGAAGTCGGTATTGCCACAGGCAATCCAGTAGAGCTTGAAGCCATTTTCCTGCTGAACCTTAAGTTTCTTTACAAACTCATCGGCATATTTGGCCCTGTCGTCTTCGTTGCGCACCATCATTGATGCAATCGGAGGTGCAGAAAATACTCCTATATAATCAAAAGTTTCAGGATACTGTGCAGAGATTGCAGCTGAGTGCATACCTCCCATAGACAGACCCGCAACAGCACGGTTGGCCTTATCCTTTTTAACCCTGTAGTTGCTTTCAACAAATTTCAGGATATCACCAAAGCTGTCTTCCATGCTTGCAACTGCTTCACGTGGTCCGCCTCCCATTGCAGGGCGGTAGTCGCGACTTGATTCACCCGGTGCTGAGGCATTCTGAGTATGCCCATTAGGCATTACAACAATCATTGGCTTAGCTTTGCCCTGAGCAATGAGGTTGTCCATAATCTGTGCAGTGCGGCCTAATGCAATCCATGCTTCTTCGTCGCCGCCCGAGCCGTGAAGCAGATAAAACACAGGGTAAGTATCTTCGTTGCTCTCATAACCGGGAGGAGTGTAAATTGTGATACGGCGCTGTTCCTTTAAAGCAGGACTGTCATACCATCTTCTTGCAACTGTTCCGTGTGGTACATTGTTAACTTTATAAAAATCAGCCTGACCGCCACCAACAATGAAAACGCTTGTTACCGTTGCAACATCGCGAATCATAAAAACATTTGCAGGGTCGAGTGTGCGTAAGCCGTCAACAATAAATGTGTAACTGTAAAGTTCAGAAGCTAATGGACCTGAAGTTGTGAATTCCCATATCCCATTCTCATTCTTTACAAGAGCTGCAGTTCCGGGAGCATCATACTCTCCCATAGGGGTCTGCATTTTTTGAGTAGGCAGGAAGTCGCCTGTAACCTCTACTTTTTCTGCTTGAGGAGCATTCAGTCGGAAAGTTACGCTGTTGTCATCATGTATATCGGGTGAAACTATTGCTTCTCCACCCCAGAGTGCTTGTTGTGCATAACCTGATGCACAAATGAAAAGTCCAATTAAAAAGGTCGAAATGTTTCTCATATTTATATTAATAAAGAATTATGATGGTTGTATATACCTTCTCACTCTCATGTTGGTTTCAATCGCGTAAATATACATAATATTTAATGTTTTCTATAATTATTTCCGTTTTATTTCGATAAAATGTTGTTCTAACGCCGAATTGCAGACAGTTACGACCTTTTTTTAACTCTGAGAGTTTTGATAAAGAATGAGATAAAACTACAACCGGTTCATTTTTTTAATTTATATTTGATTTCTGTTACGTACCATCGCAAAAGGGTGTCATTATCATTTTGTTTGAGTACTGGTCCCAGTGAAAAATATTTACAATATGAAATTTAAAACATCCAACTCGGTTGTAAAAGCCCACGATATAAGTCAGCTCAGATTCAGAGATACTCCTTTCGTTAAATTAATGAATAAGCGTATTTATAATATTCTGATGGTTGCATCCAGATATGATATGTTTATCCTTGAAGATGACGGACGTGTTGATGAACAGATATTTAATGAATATACCTCACTGAATCTAAGATATCCGCCACGATTTACACAGGTAGGCAGTAATAAGGAGGCTCTTGCAGAGCTAAAGCAGAATCACTATGAACTGATTATCTGTATGCCTAATATGGATAGCAGCGAAACGTTCGATCTGGCTAAACTGCTAAAGCGTGATTATCCGCGTATCCCTGTTGTATTGCTGACGCCTTTTTCAAAGGCTGTAACTCAATCTTTGAGCAGAGAAGATCTTAGTGGTATTGATTATGTCTTCAGCTGGCTGGGTGATACTGACCTTCTACTGGCAATAATCAAGATTATTGAGGACAGCATGAATGTGGATCACGATGTTAAAACCGTTGGTGTGCAGACAATCATGCTTGTGGAGGACTCAGTTCGTTTTTATTCATCTGTACTGCCGTTGCTATATAAATTTGTGCTTTCTGAATCCAAGGAGTTTTCGAAAGAGGCGCTAAACGATCATCTGCAGATGCTTAGAATGCGTGGTCGCCCCAAAATTCTACTTGCACGTAATTATGAAGAAGCTGTGTCATATTATAAAAAATATGGCGACAATATGCTTGGAATAATTAGTGATATGAGTTTTAATCATAATGGAGTAAAGGATAAACTGGCAGGGAAGAAATTAGGAGAGTGGGTGAGAAATATTGATGTTGATATCCCTTTGATTTTCACTTCGTCGGAATCGGCAAACAGGCAATATGTCGACGAAACGGTAGATCTGTTTATCGACAAAAACTCTAAGACTTTTCCTCAGGACCTCAGTAGGGCTATTAAGGAGAATCTGGGTTTTGGTGATTTTATTATTACTGATCCAAATACTAAAAACGAGATATTCAGAATCAGAAATCTTAAAGAGCTGCAAATGAATATACGTAATATTCCGGACGAAGCTCTTTATTATCATCTTTCTCATAATCACTTTTCAAGGTTCTTCTACTCGCGAGCAATGTTTCCTGTGGCTGAGATGCTCAAGAAAATTGATGTATCGGAGTATGCCACTATGAATGATGCGCGTGAACTGATCTATGCAACGATTGTACAGTATCGCAGAATGAAAAACACTGGTGTTGTGGCTGTATTTGAAAAGGATAGATTCGACCAGTACTCAAATTTTGCCCGTATCGGTGAAGGTTCACTTGGAGGAAAGGGCAGAGGGCTTGCCTTTATCGGTTATATGGTTAAAACGCACCTTGAACTTAATAATCATCAAAACTTTCCGGTTACAACTCCTAAGACTGTTGTTTTGTGTACTGATATTTTTGATGAATTTATGGAGGCAAATGACCTCTATCCTATAGCTCTGGCTGACAGGTCTGATGAGGATGTACTGCAGCACTTTCTTGCTGCAAAACTTCCTAAAAGACTGGTGAGTGACTTCCTCGTTTTCTTTGAAGCAATTGAGTCGCCTATAGCCATCAGATCTTCAAGTCTTCTCGAAGACTCGCAGTATCAGCCGTTTGCGGGTATTTACTCAACCTATATGATACCTTATGTGAGCGATAAGTATATGATGGTGCGACTACTGAGTGATGCAATCAAGGCTGTTTATGCATCTGTGTTTTATAGTGACAGTAAAGCTTATATGTCGGCTACACAGAATCTGATTGATCAGGAAAAAATGGCTATTGTGCTGCAGGAGGTGGTTGGTTCACGATACGACAAGCTCTATTATCCGGCAATTTCAGGAGTTGCCAGATCAATAAATTATTACCCTATAGGCAATGAAAAGACAGAGGATGGTATCGTAAATATGGCTTTCGGATTAGGTAAATATATAGTTGATGGTAACATTGGATTGCGTTTCTCACCAATGCATACCTCCAATATTCTTCAGCTTAGCACGGTTGACCTGGCCTTAAGAGATACACAGACAAGTTTTTATGCTCTTGACCTTGACTCTGTTTCGAAGGATTTTACTGTTGATGATAGCTTTAATCTGCTTAAGGTCAGACTTAAAGTTGCTGAGAATGCCGGACCGCTTCGTTATGTCGCGTCTACCTATGACCCGCAGGATCAGATAATTCGCGAAGGGTATTATGAAGGTGGCCGGAAAATAGTCTCTTTCGCCAATATTCTTCAGCATGACATGTTTCCGCTTGCAGAGGTTTTTGAAAAACTGCTTAAAGCAGGACAAAAAGAGATGGGAAGGCCTGTTGAAATTGAATTTGCAGTAGATATTGCCGATCAGAAGCATGCTTCCTTTTATGTTCTGCAGATTCGTCCTATTGTCGACAGCAGGGAGGTGATGCATGAAAATCTGGAAGAGATTAATAATGATGATACAATTTTATTTTCCAGGAATGCACTTGGACATGGAGTTGTTGATGATGTTTATGATGTTGTGTATGTTAAAACAAAGTCGTTTAATGCATCTAAAAACCCACTGGTAGCACGTGAGATAGAGAGATTAAATGCAGAATTTTTATCTTCCGGAAATAACTATGTTTTGGTTGGTCCCGGCAGGTGGGGTTCATCCGATCCATGGCTTGGAATACCTGTAAAGTGGCCCCATATCTCTCAGGCAAAGATAATTGTGGAGTCGGGAATGGAAAACTATCGTATTGAGCCGAGTCAGGGAACTCATTTCTTTCAGAATCTCACCTCTTTCGGGGTAGGATATTTTACTGTAAACCCTTTCCTTGAGAATGATGGTTACTTCGATGAGAATTTTCTAAATGAGCAGCCTGCAATTTTCGAAACTGAGTACATTCGTCACGTTCGCTTCGAACAGCCTGTTATAATCAAGATAAACGGTAAAAAGAGAATGGGCGTTGTTATGAAACCGTGAAAACAAATTGTTTAATCAATTGTTAAATTGTAGTATAAGTCAGCCACCTCTTTAAACATTTTATGAGGTGTATGAGTCCCATTTTATTAGAAAACCATAACCGTGTATGAAAAAGACATACTTACTTTTACTCCTGTCACTGTTTGTAACAGGAGTTTTCTCCCAGAACAGACTGGATATGAACAGAGATAACTATGAAAAAGAATGGGCAGCAGTTGCAGATTTTGAGAAGAAGTCGCTTCCCAAATCAGCTTCTGAGCAGGTGAATCTTATACTGCGAAAAGCGATAGATGATAAAAACAGTCCGCAAGTAATAAAAGCCCTTATACACGAAGGTAAATATGATTTAGCTCTTGATAATCAAAATGACTCATTAATATTCCTCAATCTTAATGAGATGCTGGCGTTGAGCAAAGA
>JAQUIZ010000061.1:0-2204 GCA_028683355.1 Fermentimonas sp. | reverse complement strand
GAGAACAGGTTACAGATGCTCACCTATCCCTCTTTTACAGTGAGGGGTAACAGTACTTTTCCAACGAAAAAGGAAAAAAGGCTAAAGCTGACTTACTATAACCTGAAGTCGCTTACAGCAAAACTTTACAGGATTGATTCTCCCTTAGATGTACAAATGGCACGATCCGGTATAGGGCGTAGTCTGGAAGGGAAAAGAGCATTCATAAAAAATATTGATATTCCGCTAAAAGATATTCCAGAGTACCAGGAGGGTGAAACTTACTTCACTGTTGATATTAATACTCCGGGCACCTATATGCTGACATTCTCTTCAGACCCTGACATTGAACGTAACGGCTGGGGCGATATATACTACTTTGCAGTCTCTGATCTTACAGTTTTCTCACGTACTGTTTCAAAAGAGAGGTATGAGTTTTTTGTAGTTGACAGGGTAACGGGAGAACCTGTTAATAATGCTGTGGTACAAATATATAAATTACCGGGTAACTGGCGAAACTCTGTTTTAACTGAAGTTGAGTCGTTAAATACCAACTCTGAAGGTCATGCTGTATATAATAAATCTATTCCCAATAATGATGTTTTCTATCATGCTGTAAAAGGTAATGATAGCGGATCGCTTTTAAACAGACTTCCATATTCATATTACAATTATACAGATACAGATTCCGGTACTGAGTCAAGAGTGGTTGAGCAAACTGATATTTTTACCGACAGGAGTCTTTACCGACCCGGACAAACAGTTTATTATAAGGCTATATTGTCTCAATCGGTTGATGGAGTGAGCTCTGTTTTAACTGACAAGACGGTTGAATTTGTCCTGCGTGATGCAAATAACAGAGAGATTTCAAAACAGTTGCTGAAAAGCAATGATTTTGGTTCTGTAACTGGTGAGTTTATCTTGCCGCAAGGTTTATTACCCGGAAACTTCAGGATAGAATCAGAAAAGGGTAGTGTTAATATTCAGGTGGAGGAGTATAAAAGGCCAACATTTGAAGTTACTTTTGAGAAGATTGAAGAGACATATAAGTTTGGTGAGGAGATTGTACTGAAAGGTAAGGCTGAAAACTTCTCAGGAATTAAACTACAGAATGCAGTTGTGGATTGGCGCATTACGAGAAACCAGTCCTGGTGGTGGTCATGGCGCAGTTCTCCTGAGCACTTCGCAGAGGGAGTCAGCGTGACTAACAGCGAAGGTGTTTTTGAGATTTCATTTATTCCCACGAAGCCTGACAGTCAGCTCTCATCAAGAGCAGTTTACTCATTTGTTGTTGAGGCTTCTGTTACCGATATAAACGGTGAAACGCAAACAGCCGGTTATACTGTCACAGTAGGCGATGTCTCAATGATTTTGCAGGCTGAAATCTCTGACAGACTGGATAAGAATAGCGATGATAATATAGTCGTTTCTGCCAAAAATCTAGATGGTGCCGATATCTCTGCTAAAGGGAATTACAAGGTGTTTTCATTACAGGAGAATGATTCGATAGGCAAACTAATGTTTCAAGGTCTGTTTGAAACAGGTGTTCAGAAAGAGATAAAGGAACGATTATCAAAATTAAATTCAGGGAAATATAAATTGAAGCTTGAGTCTGAAGATGACAAGGGTAACAAAATCGAAGCTGAGAAAGATTTTATACTTTACTCGGTGACGGATAAACGACCTCCGATAAAGACTAACGACTGGCTAATTGAAAAGAGTACTCTGTTTTCTCCCAAAAGGAGCGCCGAGGTTATTCTTGGTGTCTCTGAAAAAGTGAATGTTCTGTATGAACTATGGGAGGAGAACAGACTTCTTAACAGGGAATGGATTGAGCTGAAAAATGAAAATCATACTTTCTCATTTCCATATAAAGAGAGTTATAAAAATGGACTCACTCTGATACTGACTTACGTTAAGGATGAGGAGTTTTATTCACACAGAGTGGAGCTTCGACCTGAAAAAGAGAGTGAGAAACTGAATGTCAGGCTTGATGTGTTCAGAGACAAGATTCGCCCCGGTTCTCAGGAGGAGTGGCGTATTTCTGTAACGGATTCCAAAGGAAACCCTGCAATAGCTGAGGTTCTGGCTTCGATGTATGATTTCTCGCTTGATAATATATTTCAGTCCTACCCATGGAATATATCCAATTATGCATTCGATCGTTACAAAACGATGAGTTCATTTGGTCAGGATATTTCATTCAGCATTGAAACAGCTATAGG
>JAQUIZ010000060.1 GCA_028683355.1 Fermentimonas sp. | reverse complement strand
ATCAGCATTTTTCTAAAAAGTTGTGTTGAATCTTTATTTCCGGATAATTTGGACACCTTTAAAATACCTTCTCCAAAATACCCTTCTTCAATTTTGATTTCAGACAAATAAGTGTTTATTGCATCTACCCATTTGTTTATCGGGGATTGGCATATAAATATCTGCTGCTATAATTCCGGGAGATGAGTATGCTTCCATTATTCCGACTATTTTATAGTATTTATTGTTTAATAATACACTTTTCCCTATTGGATTCTCACCTTTATAAATTTTCTTCGAAAAACGATTTGTAATGATTACACCATCTTTTTCCCAATCAGATAGACTGCCGGATTTTATTTTCGATGAAAAAATATTGAAGAAGCTTTTATTCACAAATGCACGCTCACAAGTATATTTGAAAAATGTATCATTTTCCATTTCAAAATCTATTGTTTCACTTGTAATAGAAACCAGACTTGCTTCTCTGATACCCTGAAAAGGCAAATTAGATAAAGCATCATCCATCTGTTTAGTATTTAAGAGTATTTCAATTGATTCTGACTTTTTATGAAGAGTTATTACCGCCAGTTGTTTATGATTGTCGTATTGAGAGTATAATTTGTCTTCTTGATATAGAAAGTACAGAGTTGCTGTGATTACTAATACTCCTAAAGCCAAACTTAACGATGTAAACAAATAACGAAATTTGTTTATCAGGAGGTTTCTCCAAGCTATTTTAAGATAATGTCTGAACATTTATTTATTGTTTTATTCCGATTTAACCACTTCTGCAGGATTCTCACGAGCAGCTTTGACAACTCTAAAAATCATACTTAAAATAACAATGAGCAATACAAGGATAAATACACCTGCAAAGAGCCTCCAATCCATGGTAACACGACGAGCATATTGTTCTAGCCAGCGCTGCATTAAATAAACACCAATTGGGAAAGCTACTGCTGAAGCAACGATAGTTATCCAAATATATTGTTTGAAAAAGAGCATAAATACCTCTTTGATACTAGCACCATTTACTTTGCGTATGGCTATTTCTTTACGACGACGATTACAAGCAAGGGCAACCATGGAGTATATTCCAAAAATAGCTATGAGAATGGCAACAGATGTCATTGTTCCTAAGAGCACAAGTAGATACTTCTCTGATTTGGTAAACTTTTCGAAATTCTCATTAATATTCATAGAATGGAAAGTAGTATATGAAAAATCCTCTCTTTTAATAAATGGATATTTCGCAGCAAACCAGTCAAAAACTCTCTTTATTGTACTATCATTATCAGACCTGAATGTAATATCAGAACACATCTGTTTGTTATCAGAACGTGTAATGTAATATAATGTAGGCTCAATTTTGATTAACGGGCTCTCAATTTGCATGTCTGGAATTACGCCAATTATTGGTGCATTACCTCTAATTACCATTTTTCCAATAGCATTATTCTCCAGAATTCGGTTACCTGATTCATTAATAAAATAGGCAGCTTGTTCATCTGGAAGCATATCCCGGCCTTCGAGTAAAGGAATTTCTAGAAATTCCCTGGCATAGTTATCCATACTTCTGAACTGAAAATTATAAGTTTCTGTTTTTTGTTCTTTATCAATTATTTCTGTCTGTTCCAATCTTGTGGAATTTGACCAACGCAAAAGATTCTCTGCATTTGTTATAAAATCACCGATACCTGCAATATTTTTAATTTCGGAAATCGGTATGTCTCCATTATTTTCACCAAAAACCATTAGATTATTACGATTGTAACCCACCCGCTGATCCATTAAATCATACTGATTATACATTACTGCAGAGCAAAATATCAAAAGAATACCTATTGATAATTGAATTATTAAGGCAAACTTGGTGAAATTATTATTTAACTTGTTTATTAACGTAAATGTTGCTAAAGCAGAAACCAAAACTATGATAAGACTATATATTAAGACAGATACCAGAAAATAGCTTCTGGAAACTACAATCATGGAGTATTTAATAAATATCGGGAAAAGTAATTCAGTTAAGATAATTCCTAAGAAAACTGCAGCTATAAGAGTGATTATAAATTCCCAGAACAACAGTTGTAGAATATCATTATTTGTTGCCCCATTTACTTTGTAAAGATCAAATTCACGTATTCGGATTTTAACCCGACTTATAAATAGCATAATGTAATTGATTATTGCACAAATCATTACAAGTAAAGCAACCACCGAGAATTGTTTAACAGCTTCAAACTTGATTTTGGATACTGAGTCTGGTTCTGGATGCAGATAATGAGCTTTTCTTAACGGATATACATTAAATGAATAATGATTGACTTTCCCATCGGGATCTGTTATCTGAAGATCTTCTAATTTATTGCTAATATTTTCAATCGATGAACCTTCATGCAGTCGGATATAAGTATAACCAGTTATAAAATTCCAAAGATTACTAACTTCAAACTCAAGTTCTTTGGGATTACTTACAACCAAATATCTGAAAGCTACATTACTGGATAATGGCATATCATTAACTATAGCTATAGGTGTAATAAATAAAGAATCGATAAAGGTATTTATTTTCTTTGGCGTGATATCCCATTTTTCAGCTATACTTCTAACTAAAATTGTGGCTTGTTTTGGTAAGGGAGTCGGATAAAAAAATTTTACTTCAGGATAAAAAACACTAAAAAAAGCAGTATCAGCGAAAACAGAGAAGCGGCATTCTTTAACAAATCTGCTTCTTTCATTCATGGATATATTGTCGGGAAAAATAGACTGACTTGAGGAAATATTACTTGCTGCAAATACTTCAGGAAAATTTGAACGTAAATATTCAGTTAAACCAACTGAAGTTTGATTATTAAAGCTGTTAGTATCGTTATTTACTATTTTATAGATTTGATCGGCATATGGATTATGCTTGTCATATCCTTTTTCATACCTTATCCATGACATGGTGAACGCGAATACAGTGAAACCGATGGCCAAACCCAAAATACTGATAATGCTTTGGGTTTTGTATTTCAGGAGGTTTCTCCAGGCTATTTTGAGGTAATGTAATATCATTAAGGCATCATTTTATCTAACATCTTTTCCATTAATTCCCAGAATCCACTTTCGTTCATGAAATTCAAGAGGCAATCCGATAATCGTTGGGCTTTTTTATCCTTATTCCTTATCTTCTTGATAGATAATAGCTCTTTACGAGTCTTTACCGATTGAGAAGTAAATGACTCGTAGAACTTAAAAAGATCTTCTTTTTCCAGTAGACTACCATCGCTAACATCTTGGTCGTTAAACTTAAAATTGAAATCGGAAAGTACGTTATATACCATCTCTATACTGTCTTTAGGAATATCTCTGCTTTGCTCTATCATCTCATCCAAGCTAAATAGCATACTATCAATAACAAGATTCAACTCTTTGTTAGAAAGTGATTCAAACTTAATTTTTATTTGTGACTCAAGTTGTTCTTTTAGTTGAGTTCCCAACTGCTCCATTAATTGAGAAGAGAGAGTTTCGGATTTATTATTCTGAGCGCTTATCGTGAAGATAGATACACACAGAAACACAAAAAGTAAAAGATTTTTTTTCATTTTATTAGTTGTTTATAATTTGCTTTATTAATAATTACTCTGATTTTACAACATCAGAAGGATTCTCTCGAGCTGCTTTTACTACTCTGAAAATCATACTTGACATAACTATAAGTAGTACAAAAATAAATACACCTCCAAAAATCCACCATTCCATGGAAATACGGCGTGTATATTGCTCCAACCATCGTTGCATAACGTAAACCCCAATTGGAAAAGCCACTGCTGACGAAGCTACTGTTATCCATAAATATTGTTTGAAAAAGAGCATAAATATTTCTCTGATACTTGCACCATTGACTTTACGGATTGCAATTTCTTTACGGCGACGATTACAGGCAAGAGTAATCATGGAGTATATTCCAAAAATGGCAATGAGAATGACAACACAGGTCATTACCGTCAGCAAAATAAGAAGATATCTTTCAGATTTGGTATATTCTTCATAAAGTTCTTCCATGTTATAAAAACTTAATAAGTTATTACCAACTTTTTCTGAAATAATTTTTTTAATATCATCTTCAGTTCTATATCGAGAGCCATCAATATATTTATAAGCATATGCTTTAGTACGATCTTGAATTGTTTCCCATGGCATAGGATTTCTTAATTTATAGATAGAAGGCAATACAGGTAATACAGGTGAATCTATAAACATATCTTGAATGACACCAACTACAGGAATATCATTAATTTTTAATATATCAGTTGAATCTAAAGGTGATAATAATCGCTGCGCTGTTTGATTTATTAGACAAGCATCTTTTTCTCCTTCATATAAATTTCTTCCTTCAACTATATTTATATCAAAGAAATCAACAAATTCAGGACCAAATATCTCAAATTCATATAATTGACACCTATAATCAGTCCCTTCTGTGGAAGTTATCCATACACTATTTTTAGGCAAGAAGTCTCCTCCATAACGAATTACATCAACAACTCCCGGTATTTTTTTAATTTCATCTATGGGAAGTTCGTTTGGATAAGTAAATATAGAATTGATATTGAATCGGTTAAAGCCTATATAATTGCTGTTTAGATAATTGTATTGATAAATGAATATGGTTGTTGAAAAAACAAGAAGTATGCTAATGATTAGCTGTATGGCTATAGTTAATAAAGTAAATCTATCCTTAATTCCACTTTTTAGATGTTTTTCTGGATTTAAATTTTCTTTTATAGTTCGTTGCATAAAATACTTCACAGGAAAATAAGCAAAGATTACGGATAAGATTAAAATGACTATTCCAAATAAAATGGCATCAAATACAAAGAATGTTTTTGGTGCATCTATCATGGAAAATTTCACAAACAAAGGGTAAAGTATTTCAGTTAGGACCAATCCCACAAGTATTGCTACAATTATTAGTAGTATAAATTCGCAAAACAATAGTACCAAAAGTTGATAGTTGGAAGCTCCGTTAATTTTCTGCAATGCCAATGCACGGCTGCGAATTTTTATCTTATTGACAAAAAGCATCAGAAAATTAAAAAAGGCACAGAATATGACAAGAATTGATATAATAGCAAATAAACATAGATGCTGAAATTTAATGGATACTTCATTATCAGGATGGCCGATACGCAGGTCTCTTAAAGGCACTAATTTAGTTTGGAAATAGTAGTTTATAGTAGTATATTCATCCTGTATTTTTTCGAAACTAAACTTAGAAATCTTATTTTCAAAATTTTCAAAATCTGTTCCCTCTTTTAATAAAATATAGGTGAATTTGGAAGAGTTCCCCCAGGAATCGTCATATTCCGGATTATTTTTATCTAAATAAATAATATTAAAATGGATATTGCTTTGTATGGGTTGGTCCGGGACTATACCCAACAGATTAATGTTTAAAGTGTCATTTTTTTTTCCTATATTTTCGTAACTCAATCCTAATTTTGATGCGGTGCTTTCTGTAATAATATGGTATGTTTTATCGATTACATCAGGATAATCAATTTTGAAATGAGGATAAAAAACATGGAAGAAAGATTTATCTGCTTTTATGTAATAGCATGGATCTATAATTCTACCTTTCAAGTTATATGTTGTTTTAAAAGGATATATTCCTGTAGCAGCCTCAATCTCAGGATAGGTTTCCTTTAAGTATTTGGCTAGCGCGTTGGGTGAATATTGTGCTACACCTCCTAATGCAGTTGAATCTCTAATAAATATCCTAAAGATCCTATCAGATTCAGATATGTGCTTGTCATATCCTTTTTCATATCTTATCCATGACATGGTGAACGCGAATGCAGTGAAACCGATGGCTAGACCCAAAATACTGATAATACTTTGGGCTTTATATTTCAGGAGGTTTCTCCAGGCTGTTTTCAAGTAATGTGCGATCATATATTTATTAGATAATATAGATAGTAATCTATAGCACAACTTCCGGTACAACCCTTCCATCGAATAGATTAATAGTTCTTCCAGCATATCCTGCATCATGCATACTATGCGTCACCATAACTATTGTAGTTCCTTCACGATTGAGATCGGTCAGCAGATTCATCACTTCGGCACCATTTTTACTATCAAGGTTACCTGTAGGCTCATCTGCCAAAATCAGGTCGGGATTAGCAACTACAGCTCGGGCAATTGCTACACGTTGTTGCTGTCCACCGGATAGTTGTTGAGGAAAATGCTTTTCACGATGAGATATAGCCATTCTGTCCATTGCTTCCTTAACACGTTTTTTACGCTCAGTAGCCGGCATTTTCATGTAAAGTAGGGGAAGTTCTATATTTTCATATACATTGAGATCCTCTATCAGGTTGAAACTCTGAAACACGAATCCTATTACCCCTTTACGAAGGTTTGTACGCTGATTCTCTTTTAGTTTGGAGACTTCTTCATTGTTGAGGTAATATTCTCCTGATGTGGGATTATCTAAAAGCCCCAGAATATTCAGCAGGGTTGATTTACCACATCCTGAAGGACCTATTACAGCAACAAATTCACCCTCTTTAATTTCGATGTTGACTTCTGTCAATGCCCATGTTTCCACTTCTTTTGTGCGAAAAATTTTCTGTAGATTAGTTGTTTTGATCATTGTTTCTATTTGTTATATTCTTAGTTATTTTATTATCAATTCTTCAGCATCCCCAAAATTGGCATAACCTGCAGTAATTACCTTATCACCAGATTGAAGCCCACTAATTATTTCATACTGAATGGGGTTCTGTCTGCCCACGGATATGGGTGTGCGAATCGCTTTATCCCCCGAACTGTTTACTTTATAGATCCATTGTCCACCAGTAACTTGGAAGAAGTCGCCCCGAGGAATTACAATTGCATTGTCGGGTTGATCAAGCTCTAACTGTACACGGTAGCTTTTGCCTATTCTCACATTATCAGGTTTTTCATCAGTAAATATTAGTTCTATCTGAAACTGTCGGTCTCTTACTTCTGGCACTACTTTAGAGATTTTAAGAGGATATTTTTCTCCCTGATAAGTTACTGATGCAGGAAGTCCTATCATCACTCTGTCAATATAATATTCACTGAGCTGTGTGCTGATTTTAAAGTTATCCATCACTTTTATTTCACCAATATTTTCTGATTGCCTGATCTGCTGACCAAGTGTTGCATTCAAAAAGCTTAACTGACCACTGATTGGCGTCTTTACTATAAGGTTATCCATTCGCTTCCCAACATGTGTAGTGTTTTTACGTGCTCTTTCCAGATCGTTATTCATCAGTTCACGCCTTAGTATAGTTGCAGCACTATCATGACGCAATCCATCCAATTGTAATGTGGTACTTTTGGTTTTATAGATATATTCTTCATGTTGTACATCAAGTTGTGCTTTGCTTTTCACACCCATATTAAATTCTTCCACTCCCAGGGTATAGTCTTTTTCCAGTCTGCTGAGTTCATATTCTGCCTGTAATGTTTGCTGTTTCAAAAGTAGGGATTTTTGTTCCATTTCAAGCCTTTTTTCTTGATAAAGTATGCGTTGTTTTTCCCATTCTGCTTGTTGCTCTTCAATGGTTCGCTCAAGTTCAGGGTTTTGAAGTATCATTATAGTGTCGCCCTGTTTAAGCATTGAACCTTCTTCTGCAACTACTTGCATAACCATTCCTGATTCCTGGGCATTGATTTTTATGGTAAGTATTGGCTGAATAATACCTTCAGCATCCACATAATCAAGAAAGGGTGTTTCTGTAACTTCAGCAACAACAATTCTTTCGCTGTTTACTCGTAGTTTACGACTTCCTGACACAGCTATTAATACATATACAAGAAATGCAACAAATGTTGTTCCGGCAATTACATAGTATTTGTATTTCTGCCAGAAGGTTCTCTCTGGAAGTGCTTTATCCATAGAGGAGTCGCGCGACTCATGAAATGTATCATATGTTTTATTGTTATCCATTTTCAATAAATTAATTAAATTTCTCCTCTGCATAGATAATCTGTCTACCGTGTTCGAAATCGTATCCTGTAATACTGCGTATGCCATAATACAAGCTCCAGTAATTCTGTAATTCCCTAATATAGGACTGTTGTGATCGATCTTTTTCTTCAACTGCTGCATTTAGGTCGAGTATACTTGATTTACCAAGAAGATAAAGACGATAGACTACACTATTTCTGCGTATGGCACGGTCTGCAGTTTTTTGAGCTATTGCTACTTTATCTGCTTGTAAATTGAATTGCTTTACAATCTTCATCACATTGGCTTCCAAATCTGTTCGTGCCTGTTCTATATCTATTTTAACTTTCTCGAGGTTACTTTTGGCCACTTCAACTTGCCCTTTTCCTACTCCCCAATCGAGTAATGGGATACGTATTCCCAGACTGACCAACTGCTGATCCAATGGATTTCTGTATGAGTTCCTGAAGTTGTTGTTGGTTTGAGAAAGACCAAACTCTGCATAGAGGTCTGCTTTTAATCCACGTGATGCTATTGCTCTTGCAACAGCACTTTCACTTTCCAATTCGCGAAGTGTATAATATTCTATATCGGGACTTTTTGTATGTGCATAATAGATGGCTTCTTCTACCGGGATCGTGAATTTCGGAATATCATCTCTAATTTTCACAACAATTTCGACTTTATCAGTTATACCCAGAAAGCTACGCAGATCGAGTATCATATCGTCCATCTCAATGCGGGCATTCATCATATTTGTTTGTTCTGATAGATAATTAATCTCCAACTGAAGCATCTCATTTTCAGTGATGGTTCCTATTTCATAACGACCTTCAGCATATTGATATAGAGTGTCCGCTGCTGCATAATTATTTGCTGCCGATTACCAGCTGTTTTGAGCAAGTGCCAGCTGGTGAAATTTCATAGCAACTGTGGCGGCAACGAGTTCTTGTGTTTCTGTATATGCTTTTTGGACTTGTGAATATCGTATTGGCTCTATCTCCTTGTTCCATTTTAGGTAATTGTATCCCAGAAGGTTTTGTGAATATCCTATTACTACAGGTGTTGATTTATAAGATATTTTGTTATCTGAAAAAAGATCAAGTCGCTGCAGTCCTGCTCTCATATAAATACTACCTCCCAGGAGAGGGATATTTTGGTTAATGGTGATTGCCCCATCGTTTAGCAACTGATTGCGGTGTACAAAATTATCGCTTCCGTCTGGCATAGTGACTGAACTGATGGAACGGTTTAGAGAAGAATAGGTGTTAAATGTGAGACTTGGCAGGTAATTGGCTTTGTGTGAGCGCCAGTTCCAGTAGGATGCACGATATTGATGACGTGCAGCAACTACTTGTGGCGACTGTTCACGGGCTAGCGTGACCGCTTCGTCCAGGGTAAGACGAAGCGTGTCTTGCGCTATGGATTGCCCTATGAGTAAAAAGAAAAAAGTTGTAATAATTAGTTGTCTCATAAATAAATTAGTTGATTCGATGGAATCATCATTAAATCCTTAATCAAAATGCATACCAAACAGCTATATATTTGCTATTCAGGATTATGCATAAAAGATCTATTTAATTTTCAGTTCGTTTTCGCACAAATAAAGTTCGTTTTCGCACATACAAGAAATAGTTATT
The DNA here is from genome assembly GCA_028683355.1 of Fermentimonas sp. GTDB lineage: Bacteria > Bacteroidota > Bacteroidia > Bacteroidales > Dysgonomonadaceae > Proteiniphilum. The sequence goes on along the minus strand of JAQUIZ010000060.1, from coordinate 7,959 downwards.
TTACATACCTTTGGAAAATTATGATCAAGCAAGGCAAAATATTAATTGTTGATGATAACGAAGATATTCTCTTCGCATTGAATTTGTTGTTACAACCGCATGTTGAGAAAGTGAAAGTGACTACTATGCCTGAGCGTATTGAGCATTTTATGCAGACTTTTGATCCAGATGTGATCTTGTTGGATATGAACTTCAAAAAGGATTCAGATAGTGGTCAGGAGGGTTTTAACTGGCTTAAAAAGATAAAGAATGCTGATCCGGATATGGTTGTGATCTTTATTACTGCTTATGCTGATATGGAAAAGGCTGTGCAGGCGATTAAGGCAGGGGCAACAGACTTTATTCCTAAACCATGGGAAAGAGAGAAATTGTTGACAACAATTGCTTCGGCTGTTGAACTTAGAAATAGCCGTAAGGAGGTTACTAATCTTAAACAAAAAGTGGCTGCTCTGGAAAGTAATCGTTCATTTCCTGAAATTATTGGTGAAAGTGAAGCTATACAGTCGCTTTTTGAAACAGTTGAAAAGCTCAAAAATACTGATGCTAATATCTTAATCCTGGGGGAAAACGGTACAGGTAAGGATCTGTTTGCTAATTTGCTGTATCAGACTTCACCTCGTGCATACAAGCCTTTTGTTCATATCGATTTGGGTAGTATTCCTGAACAATTATTCGAAAGCGAATTGTTTGGTCACGAGAAAGGTGCATTTACCGATGCGAAGAACGAGAAACCGGGTAGATTTGAGATTGCGGCAGGTGGTACATTGTTTCTTGATGAGATTGGTAATCTGTCTCCAGCTATGCAGTCCAAACTACTGAGTGCTATTGAAAAGCAACAGATAATAAGATTGGGGTCAACTAAACCTATATCAATAAATGTGCGTCTAATTTGCGCAACTAATGCTGATATTCATGAGATGGTTGCAGAAGGTGATTTTCGTCAGGATCTTCTGTATCGGATTAATACCATTGAGCTTCATATTCCTCCCTTAAGAGAAAGAAAAGGGGATATTGAACTTCTTGCACACTTTTTTCTTGATCGGTTTAAAAAGAAATACAAGAAAGAAATTAGGAATATTTCTTCGACAGCTATCAAAAAGCTTAATGAATATCTATGGCCGGGAAATGTGCGTGAACTGCAGCATGCTATTGAAAGGGCGGTGATTTTATCGTCGGGTTTTACTCTTACACCTGATGACTTTATTTTGAGGCCGACTATTGCAAAAAGACAGAAAGAGATGAATCTGAATCTAGAACAGCTTGAAATGAATGCAATAAAAAATGCGTTAACAAAAGCAGAAAGAAATATGAATCAAGCGGCAGAATTGCTTGGAATATCAAGGTATACGCTTTACAGAAAGATTGAAAAGTATGACTTATAAATGAAAATTAAATCTAAACATATTTTCTTTCTGAAAATAACAGTAATTGTATTGTTATCACTTGCAGGAGCATGGCTGTTTTGGAAGAATCTCTATTTTTCAGCAGTATTGATGTTAATTGGAGTTGTTGCTCTTGCAATTTCACTATATTATGATCGTATAAAACTGATTGAAAGGATGGGACGTATGATTGGAGGAATTCGGAATGCTGATTTTTCTACTCATTTCAAAACTTCTCATTCAGATGATGAACTTGACAGGTTGAAGGTGGAGATGAACGAAGCTCTGGAAATGTTCAGAGCTCGTACTCATGATTCCATGATGGAAGAGGCAGAATCTAAAGCCTGGCAGAAACTGATCAGTGTACTTACTCATGAAATTATGAATAGTATTGCACCTATTATTTCTCTTTCGGAAACACTTGCGGAACGGGAAGTTGACAAAGAGGAAGAGCCAGAAGAGTACAAAATAATGAAACAGGCAATGGAAACCATACACAGGAGGAGTAGAGGATTGCTATTATTTGTAGAGAATTATCGTAAACTGACCCGATTGCCGCAACCTGTTTTACAGCCTATTGTTATGAAACTGATGATGACATCACTGCAACAGTTGACTTCATCTAAAGGATTCGCTTTTTCATTTGAAGTCTATCCTGAGCAGCTAATTTTGAACGCAGATAAAGGTATGGTTGAACAATTGCTGCTGAATTTATTGAAAAATGCAAAGGAAGCTTGCGAAGGTAAGGTTGAACCTAAAATTGATGTAAGAGCTGAGAAAATTGGTGATAATGTGCGAATTACGGTTTCTGACAATGGGCAAGGTATTTCACCTGATGCCCAAGAGAAAATATTTATTCCTTTTTATTCTACCAAAGCTCATGGTTCGGGTATTGGACTGAGTCTTTGCAGGCAAATAGTAATTCGACACAGAGGGAAAATATCTGTGCAGTCGGACAATAAAAGCACTCTGTTTATAGCAGAATTTCCTGAATAAATAAGCGCATCAAGTCACATTACAATTCCAACTTGAGTTTCTCTTCTCCTTTCGCATCAAGTACTTGAAGAGTCATTTTATTTCCTTCTTTTTTAAGCACCATTACAACAGCCCCTTGTTGAATATTAGGTCCTCCTCCTATTACTATTGGAAAATTATTACCGACCGAGTTTTTAGGATGGTAGGTAAACTGATGCATGTGACCGTTTATAGCAATATCGAACGGAGCATCCTTCAAGATACTTCCCCATTCATCAAGACTTGGATTATAAGCACCCTCGGACATCCCATAAACGGGAATATGGTGAATTAACACTCGCTTCTTTGCTCTCTTAAATGCTTTGCTCGCAACCTCTTTTTTCAAGAATTCCGCCTGCTCCTTTCGCAGACTCGTGAAATTGTTCAGACCGAAATATTCCCGATGTCCATCTTCTTTGTCCTCACCACAATCGAGCATTACAATCCGGGTATCTCCCCAATTGAACGCACCATAAGTTTTTTCACCCATATAGTCAAGTAAATCACGAAGTCCTATGGAATAGGCTCCTCTAATTTCATGGTTCCCTCGCTGATAAAAAACTGGAGTTGTTTCGGCTCCCACCCTCTCATTCAGATAGGACAGGATACTGACGGCTTGCGCTTCGTCTCTCGGATCATCGATAATATCTCCATTGAATACCACAAAATCATAATCTATGTCCTTGATCACTTTAGAAAACATATCCATCAATCCTCTATTCTGATGAAGATCATTGAATATGACTGCAGTAAAATCGGTATCTTTTTCTGAAGGTACCCTGAAAGTATAAGTATCAGAAACTGCTGTTTTTCCAAACTCTTTGCGATAAGCTTCATACACGGCAATCTCTCTTGAACATACTCTATAACTATACGTTTCACCCGGAGTCAAATTTTCTAATCGAAACATATGTTGATAGTTGTTACAAAGCATTTGTCCATCCAAGTATAGATGAAGTTGTTGATCTAATTTTCCATTAATGCCATACTCCACCCAACTATGCACGGGTACGTTTGTAAGCCACGAAATAGTAACACTGTTCCCGGTGGGTCGTTGCAAGTAGGGTTTTGTTCTGAAAATACCATTTTCATCGGCATGCAGTTTGACCTCGACATAGAGGGGACGATGATCTGATGCAACTTTCTCTGCAATTACCCCCCTGTTCGTAAGCCTCGACCAGTTATTTTCCATCCCTTTGTAGCCATAGATATAGTCGATACAAATTGTTGGCTCATCAGCGGGATAGGTTTTTTCATTGGAAGATAACAACGAAGTAAAAACTTCATTTAATGACTTTTGTTCTGGAGAGTCGGGTGTTGAATTCATATCCCCGGCAAAGAAAAATGGTTTATCCAGTTTCTCTGCTTCTCTTTTTATTGCTTCCACCGATTGTAAACGATCTTCTGCGTTCAACGAAAGATGGGTACACCCAAAATAATAAGATCCCAACTCAACGATAAGGAGAATCCTTGCCTCTTCACGTCCAGGCAGCGCGACCCTTTTAACGCTTAAAGGTTTCTCTTTGGATAAAATCCCCATTCCGTATTTTCCTCCATCATAACTAATGGCCGCCGCATAGGATGGATACATAAGTGTATTCCTTGACAACACATCAAGAACATCCGCCCCATCACTCCTATTGGTTACGCTGTCCAACTCCTGAATGGCGATTATATCGGGCTTGATACTATTGATCACATCTGCTACTCGTTGATAATCCGTGACATTATCCATTCCCCGTGCATTTCTGATGTTATATGACATTAGCCTTATGGAGTTTTGCTCCTGCACGGACATCGCGTTTGTCAAAGAGAGTGTAAAAATAAAAAAACCTAGAAACAATAGGGTCTTTAGTCTATTCATAATATTTTAATGTGTAAAAATAGTTTCATTCTTATTTATACATCCAAATGCTTGTACAATTGCCAAATTATTCTGAATTGTCAATGGATGATCTGAAACATAATTTCTCATTCTACATCCAAAAAGTGAAACGGTTACTTTTTTATCTCCTTTTATTAACATATAATCCCATGATTGATTTTCCTTAACTGTCGTTAATGCGGGATTGGGACCTGAAAATGATTCAACATTTGTAAAAGAGGTATGCCCTTCACCTTCGATAATAATTGGATGAATATTTTCTACATCTTCTCCTGTATTAGCTATGATAGAGCCTTGGGCAATCTGCCAGTTTCTATTGAATGTGTTGTTACCTTTTTTATGAATACCTACTGCAACACAATCAAGATTGAAATTAGTTAACTGACCATAGGTATCTCCTCCCAAAAATATACCACCATAAGTTCCAAATGTGAAAATATCAATCATTTGGGCATTATCTGTATGATTTATTGAATAAGAAAAGGTTTTTTTTGCAATTACAGCATCTACAACTGATGGTGAATATTGACCACCAATAAATCTCTGTATGGCTGGATTCACATGACAGTGAAGCAATCTGGGTATATCGTAACAATAATCTATTCTAATGAATTCTCCACTTAACGGATAACCATAACAATGTTCGAAGGTCATTAATTCACAGATATATTTTGGATCACAATTAAAATCCATTGCCAAATATTCACCGTAAAATGTGAGGCATGACAAATAGACACCCTGCGTAGAAGAGGTTCTTGAAGATTGTATAGTTGCAGGATAAGGAATTATAGTCAATGGGTCTTTTATCGTCTGTTCAGGATACCAAAACTGAATCCCTTTAATCTGGGTAGCCGATTCAACTGTTATAAATACATTCTTTTTGTCTGTGATACTGAAAACACTTCCAACAGGTGTTCCTTTCTGATTTGGGTTAATCGTACCACGTGGAGTCGGACCGTGAACACCAATGAGTGATACATTTTTTTTTAGTATGATGCCTCCATCAATTGGATAAGGTTTTTCAGATGGTTCAACAAATAACGCTGCCCCCCTTTCAGAAGCCCAATTAATTGCTTCTTGTAGATTTTTTTTATTGGTTTGTGGACTATTCTCAGGCAGAACATTAAAATCACGAATACTTATGTAAGTATTATTTAAATCATTTCTATCTGTTTTTGTAAAACCATAAATAACAACACAAAAAAAAGTTATTAATATAATCGGTTTATAACGGTTCATATTAAAGAGGTTTAAAAATGTATTATTATTTTTCATATTCATTTAGGGCTGTTATAATTTAATGCTGCAAGTTTAGTTAATTTATTTGTAGAAAACTCTTTTTAGGTATTTTTCTTCATAACATATTTGATTTTTTTTATTTGTTTTCTGATTTTTAATTTTTTCAAAAGAATTCATCAATGTTAAATTTAACTTTCAACTATCTTTCAACATTTTTCACTTTTATCTTGACTCGTACCCGAGGTTATAGTTTATATTTGTAATCGACTTCAAAACAATGCGCAAAGTTTATGAACGAAAAATTCAAAATTAAACTAACAATCGGCGAGTTCAGCAAGCTCTGTTACGTGACAGTGAAGACTCTCAGACACTACGAAAAAATGGGAATCCTGATTCCTCACGAAATCGATGAGTGGACTCATTACCGATATTACGATGTAAGTCAGATGGAACAAATGAACAACATTCTTAGACTAAAAGCCATGGGACTATCTTTGGAGGAGATCCGTCACCTTCAGGAAGAAGGTGAGAATATTCCAACCTACGATATGGTGAATAAAGCTCTCGAAAAAGCCCAAGAAGAGTTGTGCCAACTGCGAAATCGAATAGCGGTACTACAACAGATGCAAGGACTCACCACAAAAACAAAAGAAATGAGCACTTTTACAATCAAACCACTACCAGGCGGAACTGTAGCAAGCTTTCGTAAACATATCAAATGTTATGATGAACTGGGTCCACTCTGCTGTGAAGTTATTGGACCGGAAATGCAACGACTAGGATGTGAATGTCCTGAAGAGACTGCATATTGTTATACCGTTGACCATAACAAGAACTTCACACCAAACGACGTTGATATCGAATACTGCGAAATAGTCAGCAGATATGATGCTGCCGACTCAAAAATCCTTACTTTCAAACAGATTCCTGTCGTTGAAAAAGCTCTTTGTTTTAATCATCACGGTTCTTATAATACCTTCGGTGAATCAATGGCTATAATATTCAAATATCTCGAAGATAACAATCTTGAGATTGCCAACGATCCTCGATTCAACTATATCCATGGAGTGTGGGATTGCAATTCAGTGGAAGATTGGCTCACAGAGATTCAAGTTCCACTCTACTAGAATATAGAAGAACTTTAGACTATGTTATTTAACTACATTAAAAATAGAAAAGAATGAAAAACAAAGTTGATTTTATAAACATAGCAGTAACTGGATTAGAATCTTCTCCTTTTTCAGATAAACTTGCTGGATTAAGGGCAAACGAAGCTCGATATTTTATGAATAAATATAAAATCGAATTTGAAGTTTCCCCAGTAAAAGAAAGCAAAGAAATAATAAAGTGGGTAAACAAAATTTTGAAGGAAGAGCGTAATATTGAAATTTTATCTACACCATTGGAAACAGCTGAAATATTTGTTGAAAATATAAAATGGATTTTTGTTTTTTATGAAAGTGGCCTTGCAATTAATGTACTTTATACGCTAGATAACCCAAAAAAATGCGCTGTAGGTTTTAAGCTATCAGAAGGCATGGATGTGCCTAAAGAACTTGAAGGAAAATTTAAATTTGCTAGACAAAAATCAAAATTAGCTGGAATAATTCGCGGTTCATTTTTTATCATAAAAGGCGAATATTAAGAATAAATATTCTTGCATACAGTTTTATAACCAACATCAGGATTTGTATTGACTATAAAATTTGTTAGTGGCTGGGCTTTATTTTGTTTTCTTACTCTTGCCTTCAATGTATGTCATAAAGTTCACTCCGTCTTGCGACATTTCAAACTTTGTATTTACTAAATCTTTTTCTAACAATAAGTATGTCAACCTGAAAATGGGTGTGTTTGCTAATTTGTTACTTGTAAAAGTGATAGATTTGTCTGCATATGTTATCGTATAGTTAATAATATGGCCTTCATTATCAAAGTATATCGCATTGGATGGACTTTTACTATCATCAAAATAGACTATCATTAAATCTTCGTGAATGATTTTGGGCTTATTATCTGTTGCAGGGTATTCAGAATGACTTTTACGAATAATTATATTTTTGTCAAGGTCATATGCAAACGAAAATGTTCCTCCACCCTGTCCAGGATTCCCGATTCCTTCTCCTTTCCACTCACCCATCAGCCAACTCCAATTGTTACCTGTTAAATTTTGCTGTCCAAAGCACATAACAGTCAATGATAGTAATGTCACACACAATAAAAGTTTTGTTTTCATACGAAAATTTGATAATGCATAATTATTTAATATTCTATTAATTAATATTTTGTTATTAATTACAACACTCAACTATGATAAAATAAAAGATAGCACTCATCTTAAGGACAAATGCACCGGTTAGACGAGAAAACAAAACAGATAAGAGAATTAAAATTTCATACGCGTGCTCGTGGCAACAGTCTTGGGTACTTATCTGTTGATAT
>JAQUIZ010000059.1 GCA_028683355.1 Fermentimonas sp. | reverse complement strand
GGAAGCAAATTATGATTATCTAACATACATAGAACTGCATTGTTTACGCTATCATATTTACAATTCACCCATTCATTCTCAGCTCCTATCGTATGAGAACATGTGAATGTGTTTTCTCTGCCGGCAATAAATTTGAAACTAAAATTTAGGGTTCTCGGATCAATAGTATCTCCGGAACTTGTCTTGAATACTTCTCGTATCTTATAGTCTGATTTATAGTATACTCTTATCATATTATATTAAATTTTATAATTTTTTGTACTGCTGGATATTCTACTGATTTCAGTGTTACTGTTCCACTTGTTTGAGGATTATCACCTTCGACTTGAATATCATATTTTATAACTCCTCCATCATCAAATTCCGTTAATTCATTTAACGTTATTTCTCCCTCTATTATTGTATAGATATAAGGGTAATCGTTAGGGTCTAAGTAAGCAATGAAATCGAATGGGTCATTTACGTTTATGTCATTTACATCAGGACAATCTATTAATATTGTCGGCAATGGATTAACTTTTATTGCTATATTCTTGGTTATGCTTGAATCTGTTGCGGAGGTTAAAGTAATTTCTTCGTTTCCTTCGGCATCTCCTTGAACGGTTATCGTAAAAACTAAATTTAGGCTTGAATCATAGCTTTCTGTTATGGACAGAATACTTAAATTTGCAGTAACGGAAACATCAATTTCATTCTGCTTGGCAACGTTAGGGGAAATATAAGCATTTACTACTGATTGCTCTCCAACCATTATTTCATCGCTTTCTTTGTCGGTTTGAATCGTTACCGGAACTTTGTAGATTTTAACCGTATTTGTATTATCATAATATAGTTCGTTATTGATGCTTGCTTCTGCTTGTGGTTTAACTTCAATCTTTACTCCATCAATCAATTTAAGTGAATTGAAAACATTGGAATATACATCCAACGTTGTTTTGAAGTTCTGAACGGTCTTATTCATCATATTAAGTTTATTAACCTCAATCACTCTATTAGATTCCTTTTGTGCTTCAACAATCTCTTCCCATAAATTTATTTTCTTTTGATCTGAGAGAACAATTTTAATATCGTTGATATTTATGATATTTCTCACATATTCAATGATTCTATAATAATCATTGACGGCAAAATCAGCATCAACAATTTTAGCATAATCACCTATCGTAAACAGATTTATTGCTCCTCCGGCTGCTTCTCTAAGAAGTTTAATTTTAAGAGGTGAAATATCTATTTCATATTGAAATAAAGGCTTTTCAGTTATTGCAAAATACTCCGCTGCTTTGGTTTGAAGTGCTATTTCGGCTGCTGTAATGTAGGTTTCAGGAAGTGCAATATCTAATAAGATGTATTTATCTCCTATATCGAATTGAAAAGCTTCGTTGTCAGGGTCAGGAAATACAGAATCATTTTCGTCTGCAAATTGCTTTATTGTGAATTTCTTCGTTGAATGATCATAATCGATAATTTCTAAATCATAACCTGCAAGCTGTCCGGTTTGAAAGTGAACTTTTGCATTATTGCCGATAAGATATTTTGTATTTCCGTATACCGAATTATCATAAATAGTTTGATTTTCCGCTGTATCACTTAATCCTCGTCTTGTTAGCCAAACATCATAATCATGTATAAATTGAGTTCCATTCCACCATATTACATATCTTTTTAACCATGTAGCGTTTAAATCGAAGTCCATAGAAGAATCATAAAAAGAAAATGCTCCATCAATACCGGTTATGGTTCCTTCTCGCTCAGGCTTAATATCTTCGAATATTTTGGTTCCTTCTATTACAGGCTGCCCGAGTATAGAAGTTTCAAGATAAGAATTGTCTTTGTTTTTGGAAGGTAAACAAAGCCTTCTATGTCGATAGCAATTACCAAGATTTTCATTACTGCCAAAAACAAATAATCTTGTAATGAAAGGGTAAGTATCTGATAAAGTTCTTTTGATAGAATATAAACCACCACTTTTGCCAATCGAAAAAGGGGAAGTGAAATATACTTCTCTTTTTCGAATATTGATGTAGTTTACTCCGCTTACAGTAGTAATATCAAATTCTTGATTATATTCCTCACAAACCTTTTGAAGTGCTTCAAGACAGTTTGATTCGTTGCCAAAAGTTAAGTTTTTAACTGCACTTGAAATAGGCATGGAACCTATAGGATTGGAGCCTGCTGCCCAAAGCGAGGGATAAACGCGGTTAAGATTGCTTATGATAAGGGAAAGGAATGTGTTAATGTCTGCAGTCAAACTATCAAGCATTGTATCTTTTCCAAGCTGAAAAGACGTGTTTATTAAATCATATTGCAATCCTTCAAAGATAACAGTATAACGAAACCTTTTATTTGCTGTTTTCCGGCATTCCGGAAACTTGTTTATTTTGTATCTTTTTTCAAATATTTCAATATAATCACCTAATTGAAAGGGAAGCATTTTCACACTTTCAACCTCCATCGTTACAACATCTTCTTGCATTAAAGACATCCTTTGTTCGCCTTTTATAATTGTAACTTGGCTCCCTGCCGTATTATCGAACAATTCAAAGGAAGGGGGTACTGCTGTTCCTGGATGGTATACTGTTAGTGTCATGATTCGTAACTTGATATTGTTGGTTCAGGTTCTATAAATGTAATTGTAAACGTGCCGTAGTTTTGCCCATCTACGAATCGTTTTTTAATCTGTGAAATCTTTTCACAATATACTGAAAAAGTCAAAGTTTTTGCTGTGCCTGTTTTAGGAGTGATTACTACTTTCAAGTCTTTTACATCGGTTTGACTTTTTAAGTCATAGCATAGTTTATAATAATTTTCAATCATATCCTTTGCCGTATCTGCCTTTATGTAGGCTTCAATGGTGATTTTCCTTTCATTATAAACAACGGTACTTAGTTCAGGACTATAACCGTTTGAATCTGGGAAGTTATATTTCTGAATATCTTTTCTATCCGGAATATCAATAAGTCCTTCAGAAGATTTTACCTTAACACCGTAATTTACCACAAACTCCTTGCTGTTAAATGAATATACTATTGTCATAATGTTGTTACTCCTTTCGCTCTTAGTGGATCAGTTTGAATTTGAATATTTCCTTTATTAGCATTCATAATTTGTATTATTTGCTGTACTCCGCTATCTATCGAAACTAATCTAAACAATTGGCTTCTACTTAATGATAAGGCTTCAACCTGATTCAATCGTACTGCATTGGTTTGTCCTGCCAATAAGTCTATGCTTTCCTGCGATGCTCCTTTTATTGCACCGGATAAGGTATTTGCTTCTAGATTATCAGATTTCTTCCCCAATCGCTCTAATATTTCATCGGTATATTCATCATACGCTTCATAATTCTTATTTAATCTTTTATATAGATAATTAACACCATAATTCAGAATATCCTCTTCTGTGTAATCAACCCATTTTCCGTCAACAAGACGTTGTTGCCTACGTAACAAGTTCATATTTTTTTCAACCTCATCAAAAACGGGCTGTATAAACATCATATAGGCTTGTTGCTGAACCCATTTAGCGACAATTTTATCTATCGAATCGCCGATAGCTTGCATTGCATTAGTCCCCTCTGTTGCTGCCTGCCAGAACGCATCACTAATATTATCACTTAATCCACTAAATAAATTACTCAAATACTCTTCTTGTGCTGTCAGTGCATTATCCATTAGATCCGCATTACTCAATATACTATCAAAATATTTCTGTTGCTCTTTTGTTAATAAATCCCAAAAATCTTTATTGCCTCTGGCTAATTTTAATTGGTCTATATTTAATGAGCCATCACTATTAAATAGCTTAGGGTACAAATCTTTTAAAGATGTATATTTATCGCCGATTCCTATTCCTTCCAAAAGATCACCTCTGTCTTTGGTTTTTATCTGCATTGATTCAAGTTCGCTATATCCTTTTTCGAGTGCTTCTTTGTAGCTTCTAGCGGCTCCTCTTGCTATTAATCCAGTGTTCTTCTCTACGTCGCCAAATATAATTGATGTCGTTAATCCATCTAAAGAAGCTGCAAGGTCTCTCTCTGCTTTTTTGTAGAGTTCAACGGCATCTAGATATTTACCATAGACATCAGTTCCAAAGATATTTTCTCTATTTTCTCCGCTTAATAACATCTCATTATTTACTGCTTTTGCTGCTTTCTCTAATTCGTATAAAGCATTTTCTAATTTTGCAGTTTCAACCTGCGTCTGTACTATACTACTTATTGTTCTTGTAAATATATTACCTATATAAGCAAAGACTGCACCTATCCAGCCTCCAGACTGAGCACCACTTGCTGCTGCTTGCAAGTCGGATGCAAAATTACTTATTGATTCTGCTTGCTGTTCTAAGTTTACATCGCCAGAAGCTTGAGCATACTCTCTCATATAAGTAGCCATTTGTTGTAATCCATTTGCAGCATTTACAGCGTACCCACCGAGCATTTTTAAACCCGTATCTCTTGAAATTTTTGCTTGTTGAATTTCGTATCTCTTAGCTTCTTCGGTAGTAGCTTTTTCTGCATTTTCTAAATGCGTGTAACTCTCTTCTAATTGATTTACTGCAAAGATTATATTGTCGAACGGATTCGCTGTTTCTTTTACGTATTCATCTTGTAAGGCTCTTGCATTGTTATAGAATTCTGCTAATTTCTGAGGGTCGTTAATTATCTTATCTGCATAATCTTTTAAGTCATCAGGAAGCTTTGTTTTACCTCCCGAATCTAAGTAAGCATAGATATTTTTAATATCCCCTATGGCTTGTTTTGCCGTTTGCTTACTTAGAAATTGAATATCCGTAAATATATTTGAAAGTTTTATCGAGCCACGCACAAGGTTTTCTATTTCTCTTCGATTAATTGCTGCAATATCTTCCGTTTCTTTTAAATCTACAGACTTAAAATTCTTATCTTTAAACGTTACAGGAATACCGGCTTTAATGTCCGAAGCATTCTGCTCATGCATCTTATCCCTTATATCTTTATACTTCTTAGCAATAGCATTTCTTTGTTGCTCAAAATCTGCATATTCATCCAGAAGTTTACTAAAATCTGTCTTTGGATAGAAGGAATTCATTAAATCCTCTAACTCTTTATTTTTCTTTTTTGTGATTTCTTTTATCGCTTCATCGACTGTTTTTTGGTCGATTGTCAAACCTGTCTCAATATCTACCGTTCCGACCTTGCTTTTAATATACTCTATATCCTTTTGATATTTTTGTATAATTTTTTCTTTTTGCAAAGTGTATGAATATTGAAGCAATGGATTATCTTTACCCTTTTCTCTTTGCGTTAAGTCTGAAATTTCTTTGTTTAAAGTTTCAAGATTCTTTTTTTGAGTTTTGCTTAATTCTTTTCCTGATCCAATTATTTTTTCACGCTCTTTTTGAAGGTATTTTAGATAACTTTCCCCTTTTTCTTTAATAGTTTCGTATTTATCTTTAGCGGATTGGACAACCAAATCATCAGTGGAAGTTAAATCCTTTGCGACTTGGTCATAAACTGCTTTTTGCTTTTGTATTTTATCAAGGAATGGATCATCTGTTTTTTCTTTCCCTTTTCCTTGTATCGCATCTATTTTCTTCTGATATACATCGATTTGTTTTTGAAGTTTATCCCATCCACTATTATCTTTTACTGTCTGCTGCAATGCTTGAAGCTTACTTATTTCATTTTGAAAATATGGAATAGTGCCTACATCGAATTGGTCAGTAATTCCAAGTCCTTCATTTTTAAGGATAGTTTTACCGTTCTCTATTGCTGTGGCTGCGTTTTTATATAATATTTTAATATTGCCTTTTACTGTTTTAATATACGTTTCCCATGCTACTCTTTCTTTTTCTGCCTTTCCGTATTTTATTAGTAGCGTGGCGTTTGATGGGTCATAATCAGAGTACTTTTTTGCTTGTGCTTCTTTTTGTTTCGCCAACGCTAATTTCCCTTGTGCTTCCATTAGCTGCGTAACTTTCTCTTCTGCCATTTTTGCGTATACGCTTGCCTTAGCTTTCATAATCGTAGCATCAATAACAGCATCTTTCTGTGATATAAGTACTTTTTCCGCATCCGCAACAGAATTAACAGCGATTCCTAATTCTTCAAAAGCTTTGGCGTTATCTTTTATGAATTTCTCTTTGGCTTTCATATCATTGCCAAGTGCTTCAAAACTTGCAGATAATTCATATATTTCAGCAACCGGTTGTGTGGCTGCTTCTGCTAAGCTTTTATTGAATTTTTCCTGTTCCTCTCTTGCTTCTTTTTGTTTTTTATTTAATAATGTAAAAGCTGCTGTTATTGCCGTTATTCCTGCAATTAACCAACCAATTCCGGGTATTGATTTAATAGCTAATCCAACGGCTTTAAACCCTCCGGCAAGTCCTTTTGTAGCTACAATTCCGGCTGTCGTCGCTGCTGTATTTCCGGCTGTTGCTGCTGTTCCCTTTACTATTTCGCCTGTCTGTCCTTTTTTCGCTGCTGTAGCTGCTTTTGTTGCAACGGCTTCCGCTGTCTGAACTACTGCAGATCTACCTGTAATTTCGTTCCACCATTTTTTAAGTCCGTTGACGGTAACGAGCATAAAGGCACTATCTTTATTGAGCGTTTGGGATATTTGTTGTAACCCGATAGTGATAGCCATTAAAGATTGTACTTTTGTCATTATCTTCTGCAGGTTTTCATTTTCTCCTGCAAACAATCCATAAGCCCCACCCGCTGCCGACATTGCACCCGATATACCTCCTAACCCTGTGATAATTCCCTGAAATCCTCTCTGGTCGTTGGCTAATATATTTGCTTGTGCAGTCGCATCTCTCATTTGGTCTGTCATTTTAGCTGTCGCAACTTGCAATTTCTCATAAGCTGCAGTTCCACGTTGCCCTGCTGCTTCCATCTTAGCAAGCTCTTCACGTGCAAGCATCAATTGTGTTCTCAACTGTTTTTGAGTACCGGCACTAACTTTTACCTTTGCAGCGACTTTATCCTCCAATGAAGCTAATTCTGTATTTGATTTTGAAGCTTCGGAAACAAGTTGTTTTCTTATCGCAATTTCGCTTTTTAGCGCCTCTTGACGTGCTTTAATACGTCTATAATCATCATCCTTTCCGGATTGGAATGCTTTTCCTGATTCGCTGCTTAATCTAGCGTATTCCGCTTCTAATTTCTTTATTTCAGCTATATTAGTATCAATAACGGTATCAATCTGCCCGAATGCTTTTTTGAATTCGTCTTTTATTCTATTAAAAGATTCATCCATTCTTGTGGAACCTTTAACGGTCGAATCAACCAAGCCTTGTATCTTAGCTTTTGAAGCCTCAACAATATTGCTTATATTATCAACACCAATTATATCAAATTCTAAACTTCCAATCTTTTCAGCCATTATATACTATTTAAAAGATTATAAACCTCATCTACATTATCATCTGTTAGTTTTATTGCTTTATTTTTTTTATCGCTATCAAAATCATAAGAAGGCGCATCTATTAACATCCTTTGCACGATAGCCCAAGAAATATTATGATGTAAATAATCCCATGTCCAGTGTAGGTGGGAGCATATTGACCCACGCCGTCCGAAAGGACTAACTAATCCTCTATGTCGATTTTCTTCGTCGTTACTGCTCCACTCGACAATCGCATAGAGTTCAAAAAATCCCCTATATTCCCTACAGTTAAAATTACATTGCAAAGCTTGAATAAGTCGCTTGGTTTGATAGCATGATAAAAAAGGTGTTGAAGCTTGTCAATACTCTTTTTATCAATAGAGAATCTATTGTTTTTCATAACAAAACAAGATTCACCAAGCACCGCAATAGCAACTATTTTTGCCATTGCTTTTGCATGCTTTATAATCAATTTTTTACCTTCTGAAATTGTATCAGATTTTAGTTTTTCTTCATCAATAGCAAATAAAACGCTTTCCGAAGAAATTAAGTCCAATACGGCTAAAGTAGGTTCTTTTATCGTGAATGTTTTTGATACGTTTTTAGTGATAGTTTTAAATAGTTTTCTTTCCATTACTTTATAAGTAACTGAAAATTCAACTCCTTTATCAATTAAAACGTTTAGCTCATTTATTTCCTGTTTTAGTTTTTTTTCCATGATTTTATCTTTTTTAAAAAGTAGGCTGCCGTTTAAAACAGCCTACCATCATCAATTAAGTAAAGTAAAATAATGAAAGCCTAAGTAGCAGAAACTCGCGTAGTCGAGAATGGTGCTAATCCTGATTTAGTAGGTGTCATAACAGTAGCTACAACATCTATTTTAAACTGACTTGTTTTTGAGAAAGTTCCATTCCATTTAGCGACTATTCTCGCTCGCGGAATGCTTAAAATAAGTCCTTTATTTGGAGTTACTTTTATACTCTGTTCGGTAATAGGAAATGTATCAGGAGCAGTATAAGATTCTTGTCCGGTAGTTGTATCTCCTGTACCTCCCATTAGCAAGGCCAGTGCAGTTTCATCAGGGTCCGCTAACGTGAATTTCAACGTCTTCTTCCCTCCTTTAGTGATAATATCAATTGGATCATCCACTTCCTCCACTTCAATTTCCGTTTCCTCCGGGTCTTCCGAAGAGAATACACAAGAATCTCTGTCGGTGTAGCCTATCTGAGTAAGAGTGGTTCCCATGCTGCCATCAGTGAGTATATCTCCAATTTCGATTTTGGTTAAACCAAGTGTAATTAATTTTGCTGCCATAAGTAGTTTTTTTTAAAAAATTTCTAAATTGTTTTTTCGTAGTAGTTATAAGATAATCTTATATTGACAAAGTGCTGTTTAATATCAGTATCATTTACAATATTTTCAAGGTCAATCATAAAGCACACTTTTCTATATGATAAAATCAATTCTTTTACCTTATCAGATATTGTTTTCAACCTTGCTTTATTGGCTTTTAATTGCTGTTTGCCGTCAATTGATACTTCCATATCCGGAACATAAATATTGATATTCGATATTCCTTGTTGTGGATAGGGTTCTTGCGTTAAAGCAATAGTATTGATTTCAATATCCTCTTTATCGGAATTCAAAGGTCTATCATCAGATTTGTAAATGTCTCCAGATATAATACTTTTCAATGATGCTACATTTAAAACATCATAAAGAATTGTTTCTATGTCAAAAGTGCTTATCATATCCATAAACGATTATGTAATTGTCCTTTATCGAATTTCAATACTGTTCCTTCAATCCTTATATCAGTTCCTGTGGAATCATTGGAAATAAATACCTTAGTACCTTCTTTTATAGGAGCACAGGAAATCGGTAATTGAATTAAAGAGGAAAATATAACGAATTGCCCACCTCTTACTATTTGCCGTCCTCTGCCGTTTGTTTCCTCGCGGCATTCGGATAAGAAAATAGTAGATTTAGTAGGTTCAACATAGTTCCCTTTTGAATCCCTTCCGGTTTCGGTTGCACTTACCATAAAAAGAAAATGAGGATATTGTTTCATGATTACCAAAGATTTGATTTATCGCGTACAATTGGCTGTAAAACATTCTCTTTGCCTAACTCTTTGCAAAGTTGAGCATAATATATTTTAACTGCTTCCATGTTCCAAGTAATAGAATAGCCACCTTCAGAAACATTTGCAAGTGGTATAACCTTTGAAATGCCATTATAGATAGCTTCTTTACAAGCTGCTATGTTAACTGAAGCGGAGCCGTCAAGCCCTGCTTCAAGTAACATAACATCAATATCATTCGAGTTTACATTGAATCTCGAAAGGGAAGCAAAAAAATATTCTGAATTAGTGTTAATTGCCATTGTCAATAATAGTTTTCAGGGGTTTATTCAGTTTGAGTTACATCAAGAATGAAAACATCGTTTCTTCCTGTAAATACCGGAAATCCAAACATTTCGTAAGCCACGTAGCGTCCTTGCTCATTTCTCCATTGCGATACTAAGTTATCGAAATATGAAGTGTAAACCTTGTTTGGAACAGGGTCAACGGTTTCAAGAGGGTCGGATACCTTTAGAACAGCAACTTTTTCAGCACATTGAGCAACTAAACGGCCATCTTTGAACATTGATATTGCTGAACCTGTTTGAAGGATTCCTTTATCGCTAATAACTTCAATAGGAGCATGGCTCATACCTCTTAGATATTCATTGACAAGGTCAATGGATAAGATAGGAGTAGTAGCTGTTTTAATCTTTCCAAGTGTAACTCCGATGAGATTTTTCAGTTGTGTAGATTGACAAATGAGGGATGCAGTAGCTTTAGATACGCGGAATTTCTGAACTGTCCTTCCTGCTGTATCAGCAATATCTTCAAGGTACTGAATTGCACCAAGAACGTCTATTGTCGCAAGATTAGTAGTGTTCCATACTACCGCACCGCTTGCTAATTTGCTTACTGAAATACCGGTTGATAATCCTCCGCTCCATACAACGCCACCTTTGTTATTTGTAACGGTCAACGTTATTTGCCCATCAGATAAACCTTCCCAGTATTGTGCTAAAATACGTCTGTGAGGGGCGATAGCTGCTTTTTCATAAGGATCAAACAGATACTTAACAATAGCCTTGTATTGTTCTTTTTTCTGCTCATCTATAAGGTCTTTCATTTTAGAACGGAAACGATTTTCCATGTAATAATAACGTTCAAGACGGTCATTATCAATTTGCCATTCATCACCCATACGAGCAATAGAACCAATCAAATCTCCTATTGAAGGCATATTGCGTTTTGGTCTTCCGGCATTCTTGTCAATTACTGTTCCCAACATAGCTGCAGCATAATCAGCTGTCATTGCTTGGTAAGTCTTTGATGCTTCATACTCAACTGGCATTTCATTGTTCCAACCTACTTTGTAAGTTGAGGTTTTCATGTTTTCGTTGATGAAAGCATCGAAAGCTTTTTTATTTTGAATAGTTTCTAATATAGTCATGGCGTTATTCGTTTAAAAATTGAATGTTAGGTAAACTTGCTTTTATCTCGGCTGTTACACCTTGAGGTAAAAGACTTGTAACTACTCCATCAGCACGAAACATGATAGAGCATGTAGGTTCATCGTCAATTAAGACTTCAAAGGGGTTTAATCCATCAGGATTCACAGGCACACCGGCATTTGTTGAGCCTTCAGTGTAAACTTGCATAACTGCACCGGCTGAAATAGCACCAAATTTATTGGCTGTAATTACGAAACTGTCATAATCATCACCTTCTGTTACTTCGCCAAGCACTAGAGTAGTACCACCGTACTCAATAGTATCTCCTTCGGCAATACCGGAACCTTTGTTTATTTTAATTGCTTCCGAAGCATCTGTAATGGCTTCATATAATACAGCTAATTTTTTTACTTCCGGAATTGTTGCTCCGTCATCAGTATATTGCTGCAATATATCTCCTTTTGTCAATGCACCACCTAAAGCACCGGCTGATATGTCAAAGCTGTCATAGTCTGCATTAGAGGTTGTGATTGTGCCGACAACTACTGAATTGCCGTTGATACCGATAATATCAGTTGCCAATAGATTATGTCCTTTGAGGATTTTTACAGTTGTTCCGTCTGCTGCTAAATTAGCTTGCAGGACTGCAGTTTTAACCATAACGGCTGTTCTCGTTGTAAAATTTGCTTTTAACAAGGCACCTTTCGGAAGTTTTTCTGTTCCTGTAGGTAAGCAAGCTTTATTCAACAAGAAGCCACCATCGAACTGCTTCATTGTTGCTACATCCCACATGTGAGAGTAGCTGTTACCGCTTTGTTCTGTTATTTTTTGTTGCATTTTTTTAATAATTAAAGGGTTTATTTTTTTTCTTCTACTGTGTTGATTGCTTTCATATTTTGCACGAAAACATCTTCATCAGTTTTTGCATTACCACTTCCAAACATGGGTTTCGACTGTTGTGAAAGCCCCTTATCAATGAGAGATTGTTGAATTTTAGCAACTTCTGTTTTGACGTTAGTAAGATGAGTATTAAAATCTTCATCGTCGTTGAAATTCATTCTATCAAAAGCATTCAGGTAAGGAGTTCTAAATCCTTCATCCAAGCCTTCCAATTCTTTTGCAAGTAATTGTTTTCTTGTCTCAACAACTTTAGTAGTTTTAATTGAATTTAGCTCCGACGCAAAAGGTTCAATTGCTTTTTGTACAATTGCAGCAATGGCTTCGGCATTTAATTCTGTTTGAGTAGTAGGAGGGTTCGGATTTCCTTTTTCTTTGAAGTCGTACTTCTTTCTAAGGCCGTCTTCATAAGTTTTATTAGCTTTTGAGATTTCTGAATCAACATCTTTTCGCCAATCTGTAACAAACTGCCCGACTGATTGCTCGGTAAGTTTATCAACTGCGGAGGTTGCTTCTTCTTCGGTCGTTACAGTCAACGCCATAACTGTAGCTAACTGATTTAGCCCGTCTTTACGCACGCCTGCAAACTTCGTCTGTAGTAATGCAAGTAATTTCTCTTTCATATTTTTTGTTTTTTAGTAGTTTTTTACGATGCAAATATATATATTATTAGTATACAAATATCAATTTTTTTAATATTTTTTGAAATATCTTATAGCTGCTTGTTTATTTATCTGTTTAGCAATATTATATAATTCTATTTTTTGTTGTCTAAACTCAATATTATTGTCAAATTTATCATGACACTGCCTACATAGTATTATCAAGTTTCTTTTTTCTGTGTAATATTCCGGAAATAATGACTTCGGGAGTATATGAGCCAAATCATTAGCCGGTTTGCCACACAAAAAACATTTCTTTTCAAGATTGCTCTTAATCTTTGTGAGGATATTATTCTTTTGTTGCTGCTTCTTTGATATTATTTTCATATTGTCTTATAAATAGCATTATCTTGTTCTTGAGTGAATATTCTTGAATCCATCCAAACGTTATTTTTGCTTTTCATTTTCATTAAATAGTAGTTAGAGCGTAAAAGCATTTTCATTTGAGCGTGTCTCTCGGTGGTAAGGTTGCTTTCTATGATAATGAATTGCGGTCTTATATGTGATTTTAACACATCCTTAAGAATAGGGGTTTCATAGCCTTCAATATCGATTGAAAGCACTCCTACGCCTGTAATATCCTTTATGATTTCACTCCAATAAATACCTTGTACAATTAGATTATAATTATCTTCTGAAATATGGCTAAAATCAAAACTTGGTTCTATCTTGAATTTAACCTCTTTATTAGCTCCTTCCTGTATACATGCACTATTATACAGTATAACATCTTGACCGGTAGTGTTTCTTTTTAATTGCTCAAACCTCATCGGAATAGGCTCTACGTAAATACCTTTAAATCCATTCAAGCAAAAATGCCTGATATTTGAAATTTCTTTCCCATCACTTGCCCCGATTTCGATACACACAGGGATAAGGTTAATGTTGTATCTTTGACAGTATTCTACAATAAATTCGTCCTCTTGAAATTGTGAATAATACATAGTTTATTTTTATTTTAATTTTTTAGATAATATTCCTTGTATTTGTTGAAATTTGTTTCATATTTTTTTTCTACTTTTTACAGTAAACATCTTACTACTTACTAAACCTATTTCATCTCCATATCTAAACATTCTAAATCTATAGCCATCAAATCCATTTACTTTCAGCCATTCTTTAAATAAAACACCCCTTTCACCGTCTGAATATGTTTGACCGGAATTCATAACGCTAACATTAATCTTACTTCCAAAATGCTTATTTAATGATTCTTGTGAATAATCTCCTTTATATGTGAATAACAACTCTTCTTTATACATATTTTCTGTAATTCCATATCTTATAATTGATTTTGTAAACTCAATTTTATCCTTTAATGTGAATTTAGTAAAATCAAGTAGCTTTACTTTGTTTGTTTCAATTGTCGTTAGAATATTAGTTTTTATTTCACCTCTTTTTTCGCTTAATTGTTCTTTTGCATACATTTCAGCGTATTTTTTCTCTCCTGTAAACCAATGAAAGCCTGCTTTATTTTTTACTCGCCCTCTATCAATATAATCGCTCGATATTTCTGTATCGGAAAATACTTCTCCTTTATCTTTTATATCTCCTCTATACAATATTTCTTTATTATATATTGTCGTTACATCCTTAAATATTGGATTTATCTTATTTTCCATATCTTGATTTTCACTTAACAACCAACTTGGTTTGTTTTTGAGTTTACCAAAACGAGCTTTATTTTCATCTACATATTTTTTGTAATTATCAGGCATTTCAGAAATTTCATCAGCATTCCATTCATTTAGCTTCCCTTCCTTTCGTGCTTTTACTCTCTCAGCAAATTCTTTTTCTGTGAGTAGGATAGGAATCATAATGCACCGGCAATTAGAACCCCAAACACATTTTCCATTTCTTCTCACATATAGAATATGATTTTTTTCGAGTTCTAAATCATAAACAAAATCACTATAATCAATAAACATTTTATTGAATACCGAAGCAGTTTTACCGTTACATTCTGATATTCTGTAACAGTCTGCATTTGTTTTATAGGTTCCATTTTTGAATACGCTTTCAGTTCCTTTTTTGCTTGCAATCAGATAACTCGGTCTTTTGCCTATTTTAACCAATAATTCGCCTAAATCTGAGGCTAAACGTTGCGAAGAGGTAAAATATACACGCTCATCTTTTTCTGATATGAATCTATGTCCGTGATTGCCGATAAATTCTTTTGGTTTTAGTACCATTCCATCGCAACAAATAAAAGCATCTAAAAATATTTTTATTTGTCGTTGAGAAGCATTTTTAATTGATTCAGGAATGTATTTATCAAATGTTTTCCCAAATTCTGAAAGATAATTATACATATCTTTATTGTGATATGATATTCTTGTTTCTTCGCAATTATAATGAAAAGGTAGTTTTTTACTTAATTCAACAATTTTGTTATATGTTTCTAAATCGTGTGTTTTTGTTTGAGCTATTCCGAAAACGTTTTTTCTTGTGCTTACAGTATATCCATCAGCAAGCCAATATCCCATAAATTCGCAAAATAAATCAAATTTTATAATATGTTCACCTATGACAATAGAATAAATATCTTTTTTATTATATTCACTACTCCGATATAATGCTCCGTTAGTGCTTTTGTAATCAAACGCAAGTTTATTGTCCATAATCATTCCATTTGATTTATTTAAATAAATCATTGAATGGTCTGGAGTTACTAATAAATCAAGGGATTTATTTTTAAATTGAATCATCTTGCCGTTATAGTAATATTCAATAAAATTTACCCATTTAACGAATTCAGGATATTTTGTATCAGGATTTAAACTAAATATTAAATCTTTTTTTTCAACATCTTTGAATAACTTCCAACCATTATCTGTCATCACTTCCGTATCGCTTGAATAACAATGAGGATGCCAACCAGTCCATCTAAACTTCTTAGGATAAATACCTTGCAACTCGTCGCAAATGTCATAAAACGGCACTCTCTTGCCGTTCCTTAATATTGTATGATTATTTGAAAGCCTTATTTCATATCCTTTGATAAGTGGATTGTTTTGGTAACTTGCCCATTCTGCTTCCCTATATGCAGCATTTACTTCCGTTGTGATTAACCGCATAGCGTTTTTATAGGCACTTCGATATACTCCTTGTCCCGGATGATATTCCTTTGCTGCTTTGCTTAAACTCAATTTGTCGGTTTCTATATCTCTTACTCTGCGAAATAGCGATTCAGGATTGTTTAGATATTTTTGCATATCCCTTGCAATATCATCGGCTGATTTGCCTTGTTTTATGCCGTTTTGAATGGCAATCTCCATTTCCTTTTTAATTTGGTCGTTGTAATTCCAAACCCTATCAGAAATATTCAAACCACCTTTCTTTTCGTTTACAATTCGATACGATTCTTTTGTTTTATTTCTTATATCCTTTGTAGCTTGTAGAACCGTTTTATCAATCTCTGTTTTAAAATCTTCATTCAATCTACCGAAAGCATTACTTAAATGATTTGTTGTATTATCAATTCCATAATTCCATGCGTCAGCAATTCCTTTTTGAAGATTAGTATTGATAATTTGTGTTAATTCTGCAACTATCTTATCAACCTTACGAGTGGTATAATTAGAAAACTTAAAGTCTTCAGTTCCTTTTTTTATTGCTTTTTGTACTTCCGGAAGGTTAAGCATACGTTTATAAGCATCACCGTAGTAATACTTCAATTTCTTGTTAATCCGTTCAATATATGCTTGCAGTTCTTTCTCGTTCATTATTTTGCCTGTTTATATCTTCTGACTTTATCACAACAATCTGCTATAAATCCAACAGCGTATTCAAACGGTTCGTGTGGGTCGATATCTGCCCCGATATGTTCAAATAGATATTTAGCTGCATGGCATGATTCGTGTGATATTTGTTTTACTCTCATGTATTTATGTTTTTTAAAACAAATTACAATACCAACTTCCCTATTCTCTTTTTTTATCACGGGCAATACCATTGCTTCATAATTATCTGTATTGATAAAGCTAAATTCTTTCTTTGTTTCTCCATCGAAAAACATTTCTGTTATTTCGTTTAGATTACTTGAAATAGTAATCCAAATTTTAAATGGGTAAATTACCGTATCAAATTCATGTATCATATTATAATGCTTTTATATATTTTTCAAGTACGGTTTTAGCCTGTAAGCATGAACCTGTCAGCACATCGTAGCCTTTTGCTTCAACGCATAAAGCATATTCCATTCCGGCAACGATAACGCCTATTAAAGATTCAGGATGAGTTTTCGCTGCTTCTTCTGCAATTCTTTTACCTTCAACAATGCCTTTTGAACCATCAGCCTCAGTTCCTATACCTGCAATGCTGAAATTTTCTGTAACAAGTTCACCTCTATCGTATAAAATGAAACCAATGGAGGAGCGAAGGTTGTTTGTTTGATCTTTGTAGGTATTTGTTTTCTTTGCAAGGTTGACAATATCAAGACAAGCCATTTCAAAGGCTTCCGTATATGATGCTTTTGCTTCTTCCGTTTTTGCATCAATCTTAGCAAACAATTTGCTCATGTCAGTAGTACATTTTATAGGCATAACTTATTGATTTTCATTATATGATTATCAGCATTTTATAAATTTATAAACATTTGATTACCAATACCAAGTCTTAGATTTTAAGATACTAAGACACCCTGTATATTCACGGTTCTTGATAACTAAATGTATTATCGTTTGTAAAGATTATTTTATTGTCGTCTTCTATGAAATAGACTTTATTAACCCAACAAATAATATCCTCGTCGGGGCGGTATACTTTTAATTGTATCTTGACCTTCTCTGTTCTCTTAACTGCTATAAATGAATACTCTTTATACCTTACTACATCGTTAATAATAACACTATTAACAACGTCGTCTGTTTCGCTATACTCAATTAAACAAACATCATACTTAAAGTCAGATTCAGCCGTACTTGTAAATGAATAAGATTTATCTTTTGTGCAACTAACTAAAAATAATAATAAGATAAATAATTTTACATATTTGAAACAATCTACTGCGAATGCCGACATCCATTTTTTCTTCAAAATACAATAAACTTTCCGGTCTACGATTTTATGATTGCTATTTTTACAATGCACACACATAACTGCTTTATGCAGTTTCTTTTCTGTTGTTTT
>JAQUIZ010000185.1 GCA_028683355.1 Fermentimonas sp. | reverse complement strand
ATCGTGTCTATGCGGTTTGTTGGAATCATAAAATGGAACATGATTAATATATTCCATGTTGAATGCAATGCAAGGTTTCTGAAAAGCCTCAAAATAATCTTCCAGTTTATAGGTAGGTATTATGTCTATATTCATATTCGTCAAGTTTAAGTATCTTGTGAACCAAAACATTGAAAACTCCAGTATCAAAAATACATAATTTTTTCCGGTATCAATAGACAAAAAAACATTTTTAATAGTTAAAGAATTGAATAAATGAAAAGGTTATAAAATGAAATATTGCAAATATGACTCATAAGGTTTTATAACTAATGTATCAAACGGGGTAATGATTAAAAATAAACCGCTTATTTCAGAATGGGTTTGTGTTGTCAAATTAGATTTAATAATAAGGATATCGAGGATCCTCTGCATCAGCATTATTTCGTTTTTTATATCTAAAAGTAATAACATATGGGACAAAGGATTCAATTATACCTGTACCGTTTTTGATATTGGAATATACCGGCACAGGTTCAACCAAAAAATTTCCATTTGTAGCATTTGATCTACTAGCTGATGTAATATACTGATACATGCCTTTTGTCATAGTTGCTATTTCAACCTTAAGTTCAACTTCTGCTTCATTTTTTAATTCTTCCTGCATCACTCCGTTTATATATGTTTTCATATCTATCAGGTCATGAAACCGAAAATCAAAAAAAAGATCCCTTCCATCAACAAACCGATCACTAAAGAGATTTTTTACCATATGGGAGTATCCCCCGAAAAGTTCCTCTTCAAGAAAACTGGCATGATCAGGATCAATTTGTTCCAACAATTCATCTATTCCTAAATCAACAAACATCGAAAGTATCCTACCGTCTTCCAGGTAGAAGTACTTCTGCCCCTTTACAAAATAATAATTCTCTTCAGATGCATGCTCTGTCATTTTTAGCTCTAAACTACCATTCCAGAATACTTGCCTTATTTCTTTTTCTCCTGCAGTGTTTCCTCCCATGGTACTTATCACTGTTGAAGAGTCAGTTATTATAATAAGCGGCTTCCGAGGAATAATAGTTTCGCCCCAGATAGCATCAAAGCCATCCACTTTTGCCTCTACGCGTATAATATCATTGGAAATGGGATAATATGTTCCACTGTAAACCCCATCACCTATATGCGATAGCTGTTCTTTATATTCACTGTTTACATATAATGAAACAGAAGCATCCTTGACAACCGGAGGAACTTCATCAAGCATTTTTCCAAGCATAAATCTGCTCTCTGAAATCTGTACCGAAATTACCGAGTCGGGTGTAAGGAAACCGTTCATCACTAAAACAGGATCGATGATTTTACCCGAGAATTCAATCTCCTTTTCGCAGGCTGTCCAGCATAACGGCATGATTAATAACAATGCAAAAAGATTTCTTCTCATCATATTTAAAATTGAATGTTATAGCTAATGGATGGAATTATTGTGAAAAGTGTCGCCTGTTTTAATACCTTTTTCCCATTTTCCTCCCACACTGACACATAGAATGGGTTCATCCTATTATAAGCATTATAAATACTGATATTCCATGTGCGATGATTTCCTCTACTCGTATCTTTATGGAAATTGATACCTAAATCAAGCCGGTGATAGTTGGGGTAACGGAAATTATTTCGGCTATTTATATATGGATAAGTATTGGGGTCCCAAAAGTTTCGGTCATAGGTTGGAGAATCAGCTGCCCTGTATTCATGAGAACTCAGAGTGGCAGTATTGCCTGTAGTGAACACCCATGAAGCAGACACATCTATTTTTTCCGAAAACTTATGTAAAGCGGTAATATTTATATCGTGTCGGCGATCATATTTGGCAGGAAAAGAATGACCGTAATTCAGCACATTACCCAAACGTTCAAATATTCGATCGGCTTTCGACCATGTATATCCAACCCAGCCAGTGGTATTTCCGAACGAACGCTGTGCAAGAAATTCTACTCCGTAAGCAACTCCACGCCCTATGCTGACCTTATCTTCCCAGTTGGCAGAAGTTCCCATAAAAGATGCGCCTTCTTTATATTCTAAAAGGTTATTCATAGTCTTGTAATAACTTTCAATTGAAAAGTTAGCGATATTTTTCAAAGAATAAAAAAAACCTACAGCATATTGGTGCGATTGCATCGGTGGAATATTTTTTGTAGAAGGAACCCACAAATCAGTAGGAAAACTCACCGTACTGGTAGATAACATGTGAGTATACTGGTTCATATAAGCATAACCGGCTTTAATCGATAAATCATCACTCAACAAAAAGCGGGTACTAATACGTGGCTGCAGCGAATAGTAATTTCTGTTCTGAACATGAAATGACGAAAAGTGTAGTCCAAGATTTATTTTCAATAACCGGTTGACAGGAAAATTATCTTCAAAATATGCCGCTGTTTCATGAGCAAACACACGGGGACTTCCTAAAACGGTATCCAAAGGTTGCTCCACAATATTACCACCTTGAAATTTCATAGATGTTACATCGGGTGTAAAAGTATGGTAGGTATAAGCAGCTCCAAACTTTACATCATGCCCGGTTGTCGGTTTATAATCGAAATCGCTTTTAAGAGTCCAGTCCCTGATACCCGACTTGTAAGTCAACCCTGACTCTTCGTCACCCTGACTACTGCCAAGTGAAGAACGGTAACGGGTAAAAGATGCCGTGGTATTCATAAACAGTTTATTATTTAGGTTGCGATTCCACCGGAGTGCTGCTATAGCGTTGCCCCAATCCCAATTGACATTCATGTTTGGCTTACTGTTACCGTAATAAATGGCGTCAATTCCCCTGTATAGACTTAGGTAAAGTTTATCCTTGTCTGACACTTTATGGGTAATTTTAGCATTCATGTCATAGAAATAGTAGCCTGCATTATTTATACCGCCACTTCCTGAATTTGCCAATATAAACGGTTTAAGAAGTAAATCGAAATATGTTCTGCGAAGTGACACATTAAATGTGGTTTTTTCCTTTATAATTGGTCCTTCCAGTTGCAGTTTTAATGAAATTAATCCTACACCCACACTCCCTCTGATTTTCTTATCGTCCCCATCCTTCATATGCACATCAACCACTGACGAGAGTTTTCCGCCGAATCGTGCAGGAAAACTACCTTTATAAAGTGTTACGTTTTTCAGTGCATCACTATTGAAAACCGAGAAAAAACCAAGCATGTGGTTCACATTATATAAGGGGACGCCATCAAGAAGCAGCAGATTTTGGTCAGGACCACCACCACGAACGTAAAGACCGGCTGATCCTTCTGTACCGGATTGAACGCCGGGGAGAAGCTGCAACACTTTGATCATATCATTCTCACCAAATAATGAGGGGATATTCTTAATTTGTGTTACAGGTATTTCTACAGCACTCATTTGAGTTTTCCCCACTCCAGAGCTCGAATGGTTCCCGATCACCATCACTTCTTCAAGCATATTGCTTAAATCCAAATCGATGTGCAGAATAGTATCACCATTCAACAAAAATGTATGTTCTTCATTATGGTAACCTACATAAGAATAATTGATTGACACCTCTCCAGCAGGCAGAGTTATCGAGTAATAACCGTAGTTATTGGTCTCGCTGCCCCTGGCAGATAATGTATCGAATACAGTAGCAGACAACAGGGGTTCACCATTAACCGCATCAGTAATATAACCACTCACTGTATAACTTTGTGAATTAACATAATAGGGAATAACAGACAAAAACAAAAAAATAATACAGTTTCTCATTACAATTTAAAACTGGTATCCAATTCTGAAACTAATTGTTGAATTTTTATCAGGAAATTGGGGTATTACAATATCAGGATTTCCACGACTGCTTACTGTTGATTCGTTCTTTATTTTTAGCAGTTCATAAGAAACTGACAAAGAGATAGAGCGTTTTTCAGATACTTTATAGTTAACTCCTATTGCCGGAGAAATGAAAAGCCCGGCATTATGATCTGTGTGTACTGAATAAGAAGTGTCTTCATCAAAATCAGTCATCAAATATGCCGAGTTTCCTGAACCTAAACCGTATCCTATTTTTAAATTAAAAAAAGGATTTAAAGTTTTGTATCTGTCCATTTTATATGTCCCATGAATAAATATTGGAATACTAAGTCGAGGTTCAGTTTCGGTATGTAACATTACACCTGCAC
>JAQUIZ010000004.1:13756-63042 GCA_028683355.1 Fermentimonas sp. | reverse complement strand
CCCAATATAACACATGGATTGAACTCATTTATAATCAAAACCAGACAGATATACTTGATTATGCACATCAGATCATTGATAATGGTTTCCCCCCGGGAGTATTGATGATAGATGATAACTGGGCACCGTATTATGGTAGGTTCGAATTCAGGAAAGATCGCTTTCCGGATGCCAAAGCAATGGTAGATGAGCTGCACCGTTTGGGATTTAAAGTTATGTTATGGATCAGCCCATTTATTCGTCCTGACTCTGAAGAAGCACGTTTATTGATGAAAAATAAATGGGTTCTTTTGGACAATAGGGGGAGCAAGGAAATAAGTTGGGATAAAGCTACAAAACCTGCCATTATTGAATGGTGGAATGGTTTTAGTATGGTGATGGACTTTACAAATCCTGAAGCTCTCGGATGGTTTCAAAAACAGCTGGATTTCTTGATGGAAGAATATGGTATAGATGGATTCAAGCTCGATGCAGGGGATCCTGAATATTATACCGGTAATGTAGTGTCATATAGAGATGTCAGCTCAAATGAACATGCTCGTCTTTGGGGTGAGTTAGGACTAAAATATCCGCTGAATGAGTATAGGGCAATGTGGAAAATGGGTAACGAACCTCTTGTTGAGCGACTGCGAGATAAACACCACACCTGGGAGGATATACAAAAATTAATACCACATATCACAGCTGCCGGTTTATTAGGCTATCCCTTTTCCTGTCCCGATATGATAGGTGGTGGAGATTACAGTTCGTTTATCGATGTAGACTCTGATAAGCTCGATCCCAAACTTATAGTACGTTCCGCTCAGTGCCATGCATTAATGCCAATGATGCAGTTTTCTGTTGCTCCATGGAGAATCCTTGACGAGGAGCACTTCAGCGCTGTAAAGAAAGCTGTTGATCTACGTCAGAAATTTGTTCCTGAGATACTGAGATTAGCCGATAATAGTGCAAAAACCGGTCTCCCTATTGTTTCCAACATGGAGTTTATATTCCCTGATGAAGGTTTTAGTGATTGTAAAGATCAATTCATGTTAGGTCAGGATATTCTTGTAGCTCCGGTAATTACAATTGAAGACAGGAGAGAGGTGAGATTTCCAAAAGGTTCATGGACAGACTCTAATGGAGAAGTGATTGAAGGAGGACAAACTATCACATTTGACGTTCCGTTAGACCAATTACTATGGTTTAAGAGAGTTTAAAAGCATTGTTTATCTCTATAGTAAACATTCAATCATACCATTCGATTACTAAAAATTGGAATGGTGTGATTGAATTATTCTGATTTTGTAAATAAAAATGTCAAAAAGATTTGAAGTTAAAAGAATAAGTTGTACTTTTGCATCCGCATTTAGGTAATACTAATGCGTTTTTTTATTGAAAGTTTCGGGGTGTAGCACAGTCCGGTTAGTGTACCTGGTTTGGGACCAGGGGGTCGCGAGTTCGAATCCCGCCACCCCGACTTGATAATCAAAGAGTTATGTTTTTCAACATAACTCTTTTTATTTTTAGTTACAACATAGCTACAACATTTAATCTAATTAGACAGTTATGCTTCTTTAAACACGTTTTTCTACTTTCAGGAATAACTTCATATAACCTGTTTCGTTCAGAATCTAAGTCTTAATCCTGATTAGATACTAATATAAAGACTGTCAGAGTTATGCAGTAAATAGTATGATGAAAGATAAATCCATAAATGTGTTTCATCAATATCCCAATACTTTGGTAGTTTCAATGAAGCTTTTCCATCAGAACGTTTAGATGCATTTAGCAAAAGCTTTGCGTCTGAGAGTTTTTCATTCAAATAAATAACATTCATCTTATCATCAGGTTTGCCTGGTTTATCCTTTATTGTTAACTCGCTGTTCCAGCTTAAATTAACAGTGTTAGTTTTACTATCAATGTCAACATTAACATTTTCCGGCAATTGTAGTTTTCCCTCTGCTATCTGAATTATACTATAATCTAAGCTTAGGTTGGGATATTCTCCCATAATGCCATACTTCATGGCTCTGCTTATTTCAGCCCTGTATGCTTTACTATTATCTTTGTGTCCCTGCTTGATATAATTTTTAAGAGGTGAAAGTGCCTTGTTTACCACCCCGCACTTCATACGTTGTGCCAATTGTGCAGGCGATTTTGGATCTTTAGGAATTACATATTCCCTGATCACCTGTGTGCCATTTCTTTCGAACGTTACAATATCACCAATTTTACCTGAAGCGCCTTTTAATAGTGTGTTTTTTGATCGTGCCATCTGTTTTGATATTAACTAATCTTGCAATTTAACCAAAATTTATAATAAATGCAAGGTAAATTAGTTGATGATCAATAATACTTTTGCATTACATAATACGTCATCACCTCATAATAGTATGAAGAGATAATGAAGAAATATGAAGAGTATATGAGGAGATAGAGGTTTATGTATATATTAGGTAAAGACGAAACATGAGCGATAAAGTAGTTTAATCTTATTATAGTAGAGATATCATTAGTGTCCACTTAAATTTAAAAAACTCTATATATCACATTGAAACAATGATATATACGAGCAAAAATAGATGTCCACGATTTGAATTGCTATTTTTACATCCATTATCAAAAAAATGGTTAGAATGCTTAGTGGCAAATACATTTTTGCTCAACTTATCGAGTTTCTCCCTCAGAAGTATTTTCAAAGACTTGTTATGAAATACGAAGGAGACAAATACAGTACAGTTGTAATTATAATCATTTGCCGATAAATATTTCATTTTTTTGAAACTATTTTATACATTTCACCCTGTTTCCTTTTATTTAGGAAATAAAATCATATATTTGTCCTAAAATAAAGGAAGGGTATGAGGAAAGATGTTATTAAATCACTTATTTCTATCAAACAGAACGAAATTCCGTTTGATGTTATCGAACGCGATATAAAATTACCTGTTGACCGTAAAAAGATAATAACCATACCGGGTGTACGTCGCTGTGGTAAGTCTACCTTGATGGAGATTACAATAAATTCACTTGTTAATAATGGGGTGTCCAGAGAAAATATTTTGTGGTTGGGTTTTGATGACGAACGTTTGATAAATATGACGTCTAATGATTTGGACGATGTTATAACTTCTTATATGGAGATGTTTCCTGATATTCCCATTCAGGATGTCTATATGTTTTTTGATGAGATACAACTTGTGGATGATTGGGAGTACTTTGTACTGCGTGTTTATAAGTCATACTGCAAAAATATCTATGTCTGCGGAAGTAATGCTACTATGCTTTCTACTGAATTAAGTTCCGCATTACGAGGTTATCCGCTTGAATATGAAACATATCCGCTTTCGTTTAATGAGTATTGCCGTTTTAAAGGAATTAATACAAACAGCTATCTTGAGCAAGACATTGCAAGAATTAGAGCTGCTTTTGAGTTGTATAACAGAGAAAGTTCTTTTCCTGAAGTCGTACTTACAGAGTCTGCATCAGACAAACTAAAACTTCTGCACGGATATTTTGATACTATGTTGCTTAAAGATTTGGCTGAGCACTATAAAATATCAAATACTACCGTACTTCGCTATTTTGTTAAGCGTATTATGGCAAATCTGACAAAGCCAACTTCTATAAATGCAATATACAAGGATATCAAGTCGCAGGGGCTAAAAGTTGGTAAGGATGATTTATACCTGTGGGCTGACTATTTGTGCGATATATTTATGTTTATTCGTATTCCAAAATATAGCAGGTCGTTGATAAAGGAGCAGCATTCTCTGGATAAATATTACTGTATTGATAACGGGCTGCGGGGAGCAGTTCTTATGCCGCAAAGTAATGATAACGGAAAGAATCTTGAGAACACTGTTTTTTTGCAACTTAACAGAGCAAAAGAACCTATGGACAAGATTTATTATTATCAGGGTGACGGTGAATGTGATTTTGTTGTACAGCGCATTGATAAAGTTATTCAACTTGTGCAGGTGACTTGGGATATGTCTGACGAGATTACTCGTGAAAGAGAGATTGCAGGCCTTTTGGAAGCTTCTGTTGCTGCTGATTGCAACAATCTGATAATTATCACTAAGGATGAAGAGGGTGCAATGACCCGTGACGGTAAGGATATTGATGTTTTGCCGGCATGGAAATGGTTAAGGACGGCTAGTGTAAATTAAATTATCTCCGCAAAATCCTCCAGATTTTCATCAACATACTGTGCAACAATAGCAATTTCCTCTTCCTCAATATAGAAGTATTTTTCTTCGAGTTCGTCAAACTGTTCAAATTCTGTGTACATTGCCATGAACTCCTCTTCTGTGGTTTCGCGTTCAAGTTCTTCGCGATGCGCATCGTAAATATCTTTGGCTTTGTAGAGTATCTTAGATAAGCCTTTGGCACCCATGAGCTTTAGGGATTTGGCTGTGGGGTTATCTAGTACATAGCCGCCATAACCGTTTTGTATGAGTTGAACAAAACCGCCTACATTGATCTCTTCAGAGAAAAAACGCAGTGCAAGCAGTGTATGCTGGTAGCCGTTTAGTTTGTCTATATTGTCGTTGGTGATATCTCCGCCAAGTTCTTCAAGATAAGCGTCTGTGAATACTTTAAGGAACTCGTCCATCCCCTGTTCAGCTGCTTCTATGATTTTTGATTCTGCAATTTGTACCATAAGGCTTTGTTCTTCTTTTGTCCTATTTATGTTTGTATATATCCGGAACAAATGTAGCTGTTTTTCCGCAAATCTCCTTTTTGGTATCGGGTAATTATGGATAAAATCACTACATTTGTGATAAATAACCTTTTGAATGTTTAAACTTTTAATTGTATCTTTTATATGAAGATAAAACCTTTCAGGGGTGTACGTCCGCCCAAAGCTCTGGTAAAGGATGTTGCATCACGTCCTTATGATGTTCTTAATTCCGAAGAGGCCCGAAAAGAGGCTGAGGGTAACGAAAAATCATTGTACCGAATAATAAAACCTGAGATAGATTTCCCGGTAGGAAAAGATGAGCATGATGCTGATGTTTATGAAAAGGCAGCAGAGAATTTTGGTATGTTCATTGATAAGGGATGGCTGGTACAGGATGATAAGGAGATGTATTATGTTTATGCTCAGACAATGAATGGCAAAACGCAGTACGGACTTGTAATTGGTGCTTCTGTTGACGATTATATGACAGGCAAGATAAAAAAGCATGAGCTTACCCGTCGTGATAAGGAAGAGGATCGCATGAAGCATGTAAGGATTACTGATGCTAATGTTGAACCAGTGTTTTTCTCGTATCCTGATAATGAAGGGATCAATAGTATTGTGGAGAAAGTGATTTCGGGTAATCCTGAGTATGACTTCGTTTCTGTGGACGGGGTAGGGCATCACTTCTGGCTTGTAAGGGAAGATAATGATATTAAACGGATAACTGAGATATTTTCAGGAATTCCTGCTATGTATATTGCAGACGGACATCACAGGTCAGCTGCAGCAGCCCTTGTGGGAGCTGAGAAGGCAAAGAATAACCCGGATCACAAAGGTGATGAGGAGTATAATTACTTTATGGCTGTATGTTTCCCGGATAGTCAGCTTACAATTATTGACTATAACCGTGTAGTAAAAGATCTTAACGGCTTGACTCCCGATGAGTTTATCAAGCTGCTGGAAAGAAATTTTATTGTTGAGCCTACAGGTTCTGAAATTCAGAGGCCTAAGAATCTACATAACTTTTCGGTATATCTTGATGGACGCTCTTTTAGTGTAACAGCAAAGCCGGGTACATTTGATGATAATGATCCTATTGAACAGCTTGACGTGACTATTACTTCTAATCTGATACTTGATGAGATCTTAGGAATAAAAGATCTGAGAAGTGATAAAAGAATTGACTTTGTAGGTGGTATACGTGGTTTGAATGAGCTTAAAGAAAGGGTTGATAGTGGGGAAATGGCACTGGCGCTGGCGCTCTACCCTGTTTCTATGAAACAGCTGATGGAGATAGCTGATACCGGAAATATTATGCCTCCAAAGACTACCTGGTTTGAACCTAAATTGCGTTCGGGATTAGTTATTCATTTACTGGAGGATTAACATTTCTTCCTTTATCTTTAGATTGAATACTTATATCTTTCAATATTGATTATAATTGTCGCCGGGGTTTAGAAATTATCACCGGCGACTGTTTTTTATACTCTGAATCTATTGGAATAAGAAACATTTATTTTAATTTTGTAGATAATAACCCTTTTTTGTAACAATTTAAAAGTAGTGTATGGCACATCATGACTTAGACGAACTGGATGAGAAGATTCTCAAAATGATAGTAGATAATGCACGTATTCCATTTTTGGAGGTGGCCCGTGCGTGTAATGTTTCAGGTGCAGCCATTCATCAGAGGGTTCAGAAACTCACCAATTTAGGTGTTATAAAAGGATCTGAATATATTATTGAGTCTGAAAAGCTTGGTTACGAGACTTGTGCTTTTATAGGCATATTTTTAACATCACCTTCAACATTCGATTTTGTAGTAAAAGAGCTCGAGAAAATTCCTGAGGTAGTAGAGTGCTATTACACTACTGGTCAGTATGACTTGCTAATCAAGGTTTACGCTAAAAACAATAAGGATTTGCTGAGGATTATTCATAATGAATTACAACCACTTGGTTTATCAAGAACTGAAACTTTGATAAGTTTTAAGGATGCTTTCAGGAAAAAATTCCCAATCAAGATTGTCGAAAGGAATGATTGATTGAGAAATGTGATAAAATATTTCTAACGAGACAAATTAGTTGTGCTTTTACCGGGAACCACTATTTTGTCTCGTTTTTTTTAAAACTACTTTCCGGTTTTTCGGAATAATTTAAATACTTATATGACAACACGAAGAAATTTTCTAAAAAAGACAGCTGTAGGTTTAACTGCATTTGCTGTTAATCCCAAAAAAACAGCTGCTGACAGCTTAAAAATCAGTAATTTGAGTCAGAGCGCTATCTATAACTCAAATCGTCCTTCACCGGGAGATCGTAACTTCACATCTGTTGCTGTTGAACAGACTATTACAAGAGTGAAAGCTAAGATAAAAGATCCTAAACTGGCATGGATGTTTGAAAACTGTTTCCCTAACACTTTGGACACAACTGTGAATTTCAGCATTCAGAATGGCAGACCGGACACTTTTGTAATCACTGGTGATATTGACGCTATGTGGCTGCGTGACTCATCAGCTCAGGTTTGGCCATATATGCCTCTTACAAAGCAGGACAACAGACTAAAGCAGATGATTGCGGGCGTTATTAACCGCCAGACAAAATGCATACTGATAGATCCTTATGCAAACGCATTTAATAATGAACCTAAGCCTAATAGCGAGTGGATGAGTGACAGAACGGATATGAACCCTATGCTGCATGAGCGTAAATGGGAAATTGATTCTCTGGCTTATCCTATTAGACTTGCATATAACTATTGGAAAACTACCGGCGATACTTCTGTTTTTGATACTGACTGGACTAAAGCTATGAATCTGGTTGTTCAGACTTTCAGGGAGCAACAGAGAAAGGATGGTAACGGTCCTTATAAATTTCAAAGAAGAACTGAGAGGCAGCTGGATACTTTAAATAATGATGGATTGGGTAATCCGGTTAACCCGGTTGGTTTGATCGTCTCCTCATTCCGTCCTTCGGATGATGCCACTACTTTTCAGTTTCTTGTTCCTTCTAATCTTTTCGCAGTTACATCTCTTAAACAGGTTGCCGAAATAGCACAAAAGGTTACTAATGATGCAGCACTTGCAGCTAAGTGTACTGAACTGGCTAATGAAGTAGAAGAAGCAATTAAAAAGTATGCAATTGTGGAGCATCCAAAATATGGTAAGGTGTATGCATTTGAAGTGGATGGTTTCGGGAATGCCTATTTCATGGATGATGCAAATGTGCCGAGCTTACTGGCAATGCCTTATCTTGATACAATAGATATTAATGATACTGTTTATCAGAATACCAGAAAACTTGTATTGAGTGAAGATAATCCATATTTCTTCAAGGGAACTGCCGGTGAAGGTATTGGAGGTCCTCATATTGGCTATGACATGATCTGGCCAATGAGCATAATTATGAGAGCACAAACAAGTAGCAGTGATGAAGAGATTAAACACTGCCTGAGAATGCTGCGTGATACCGATGCAAATACAGGATTCATGCATGAGTCATTCCATAAAAATGATCCTTCAAATTTCACAAGAAGCTGGTTTGCCTGGGTTAACACTTTGTTCGGAGAACTAATAGTGGAGCTTGATTCAAAGAATAAGATGAATCTGGTAAATAGTTTGTAGAATAACCGTTTAATACTAAAAAAATATAATTAAAAAAGAATGAAGAAAATAATTTTTGTTTTAACGATAGTGCTTATCTCTATTGTTTCAACTGGTAAATCGCAAGCAGGATCTTACAATGATCCGGTGGACTATGTAAACATCCTCATGGGGACACAATCTGAATTTGCACTTTCAAATGGAAATACTTATCCCGCAGTTGCACGACCATGGGGAATGAATTTCTGGACACCTCAGACAAGAAAGATTGGTGACGGCTGGCAATATGCTTATACTGACAACAAACTAAATGGTTTTAAGCAAACTCATCAGCCAAGTCCTTGGATGAATGATTATGGTCAGTTCTCAATTTTCCCAATGGTTGACAAGACAGAGTTTGATCAGGAGAAAAGAGCGAGCTGGTATTCTCATAAAGCTGAAGTTGCTAAGCCCTATTATTACAGTGCATACCTTGCAGATTATGATGTGACAACAGAAATTACGCCAACTGAGCGTGCCGCTATTTTCAGATTCACATTTCCTGAAACTGACAGTGCATTTGTTCTTGTTGATGCATTTAACAGGGGATCTTCGGTAGAGATTATCCCTGCTAAAAATGCAATTATCGGATACACAACTCGTAATAGTGGAGGTGTTCCTGAGAATTTCAAGAATTACTTTGTCGTTGTTTTCGATAAACCTTTCGAATATAGTGTGACGGTTAGTGATAGCGTTCTTCAGCATGGTGTAAACAAAGCAGAGGCAGCACATACAGGTGCATTTATAGGATTTTCAACTAACAGGGGCGAAAAGGTGATCGCAAAAGTTGCTTCCTCATTTATAAGTTATGATCAGGCATGGCAGAATCTTAAAGAGGTTACTGACAAGGATTTTGAGACTGTAAAACAGGAAGGACGTGATTCATGGAATGATGTTCTTGGAAGAATTGAAATTGAGGGAGGAAATCTTGATCAGCAGCGTACATTCTATTCTACATTATACCGTTCAACACTTTTTCCACGGAAGTTTTATGAAATTGACGCTTCGGGTAATGTAGTTCATTATAGTCCTTACAATGGTGAAGTATTACCGGGTTTCATGTACACAGACACCGGGTTCTGGGATACTTTCCGTGCACTTTTTCCATTGCTGAACCTTGTGTATCCGTCAGTAAATCAGGAGATACAGGAGGGACTTGTTAATACCTATAAAGAGAGTGGTTTTCTGCCTGAATGGGCTAGTCCCGGACACAGGGGAATAATGATTGGCAACAACTCAGCATCTGTAGTTGCAGATGCGTATCTAAAAGGGTTGCGGGGTTATGATATTGAGACTCTTTATGAAGGTATGATTCATGGCACAGAAAACGTTCATCCCAGAGTCTCTTCTACCGGAAGGCGTGGTCATGAGTACTATAACACTTTGGGTTACGTGCCTTATGATGTGAAAATAAATGAGAATGCTGCCAGAACGCTGGAATATGCGTATGCCGACTGGACGATCTATAAGCTTGCTAAAGAACTTAATCG
The DNA here is from genome assembly GCA_028683355.1 of Fermentimonas sp. Classification (GTDB taxonomy): domain Bacteria; phylum Bacteroidota; class Bacteroidia; order Bacteroidales; family Dysgonomonadaceae; genus Proteiniphilum. The sequence continues at coordinate 53,237 of JAQUIZ010000004.1, read as the reverse complement.
TCCGCAAAGTGAGATAGATCTGTATGCTAAACGCAGTCAGAATTACAGGAATCTATATTCTCCTGAATATAAACTGATGAGAGGAAAAAATGAAGATGGTACTTTCCAGTCTCCTTTTAGTCCTACTAAATGGGGTGATGCCTTTACAGAAGGTAACAGCTGGCATTACACCTGGTCGGTTTTTCACGACACTCAGGGTTTAATTGATCTTATGGGTGGTAATAAAGAGTTTGTAAATATGTTAGACTCGGTATTTATTATGCCTCCAATATTTGATGATAGTTATTACAGAGGCGTGATTCATGAGATTCGTGAGATGCAGATCATGAATATGGGACAATATGCTCATGGTAATCAGCCGATTCAGCATATGATATATCTTTATAACTATGCAGGAGAGCCATGGAAAGCGCAATTCTGGCTTCGTGAGGTGATGGATAAATTGTATAGTCCCGCCCCTGACGGTTATTGTGGTGATGAGGATAACGGGCAGACATCAGCCTGGTATGTATTCTCTTCACTGGGATTTTATCCTGTTTGTCCGGGTAGTGATGAATATGTGATCGGTTCACCATTATTCGAGAAGATGACAATAAATCTTGAAAACGGCAACCAGGTTAAGATAAATGCTCCCGGTAACAGGCATGAAACAAGATTTGTGAAAAATATCAAGCTGGATGGAAAAGATTATTCGAAGAATTACTTTAACCATTCCTATTTGATGAATGGTGCAACTATTGATTTCACAATGTCAGAGGAGCCAAATAAGGCAAGAGGTATTGAAAAGTCTGATGCTCCATATTCTTTCTCTAATGAAAACAAATAAGGGCATATTAGATACATAATAGGTGTAAAAAAAGACCGACTCAGTTGTGAGACGGTCTTTTTTTTGATAGTTGCGGAGGCAGGATTCGAACCCACGACCTTTGGGTTATGAGCCCAACGAGCTACCACTGCTCCACTCCGCGATATTGTTTGTTCCTTAATTGGAGTGCAAAGATAGATAATGTTTTTATAAAAACAAAATAAAAGAGAATCTTTTTTATTTACCCTTGAATTTCCACTGGAAAACATTACATTTGATACAAAATTAAAATAGAATGTCCGATAGTTTAGTTATTATACCTACTTACAACGAGAAAGAGAATATCGAAAATATTATTCGAACGGTTTTTGAACTTGAAAAAGAGTTTCATATTCTAATTATTGACGACGGCTCACCGGATGGAACAGCAGGTATTGTTCACCGGCTGATTACGGGAGAGTTTTCCGGAAGACTTTTTATTGAAGAGAGGAAAGGAAAGCTGGGACTGGGAACTGCCTACATTCACGGATTCAAATGGGCGTTAGCTCGGTCGTATGAATATATATTTGAGATGGATGCTGATTTCTCTCATAATCCGAATGATCTTCCCAGGTTATACTCTGCATGTCACAATGAAGGTTACGATGTTTCTGTCGGATCGCGCTATTCAACTGGTGTGAATGTTGTAAACTGGCCAATGGGCAGGGTATTGATGTCTTATTTTGCATCTAAATACGTGCGGATTATAACAGGACTGAAGGTGCATGATACTACTGCAGGATTTGTTTGTTACAGGAGAAAAGTACTTGAAACGATTGATCTTGATAATATCAAATTTAAAGGTTATGCATTTCAGATTGAGATGAAATATACCGCTTCCTTCCTTGGATTTAAGATTAAAGAGGTGTCAGTGATCTTCGTAAACAGGCAACTTGGAACATCTAAAATGAATACCAGTATTTTCGGGGAAGCATTTTTTGGTGTTATCATATTGCGCTGGCGTAGTTTTACTGGTAAAATCAAGCCTAAAGTTAAATTAGTTACTGGTAAGTGATGCTATTAATAAATAAAGCTACTATAGTAAATGAGGGTGAATCCTTTACCGGCTCGGTATTAATTGAGGGTGAAAGGATATCTCAGGTTTTCAGGTATGAAGTGCCTGAAAGAATAATGAACGTCTGTAAAAAGGTTATAGATGCGCGCGGCTTATATCTAATCCCGGGTGTTATTGATGATCAGGTACATTTCAGGGAGCCCGGACTTACTCAAAAAGGTGATATTTTTACTGAAAGCAGATCTGCTGTAGCAGGTGGGGTTACTTCATACATGGAAATGCCCAATACAAACCCACAGACTATCACAAATGATGAGCTCTTGAGGAAGCTGGAGATGGCATCTGAGAAGTCTGCCGCTAATTACTCATTTTATTTTGGTGCTACTAACGATAATATTGCTGAACTAAGGAAAGTAGATAAAAAGCATGTGTGTGGTGTAAAGGTGTTTATGGGTGCATCTACAGGCAACATGCTTGTAAATAACGAGAAGGCACTTCAGCAGATTTTTGCCGAAGTTGATTCTCTTATCGCAACACACTGTGAGAAAGAAGATATTATACGTGATAACGTTGATCTCTATAAAAAGAAGTTCGGTGAAAATATACCGATTGAATATCATCCTTTAATAAGAAGTGCCGAAGCTTGTTATCAGTCGTCAGCCCAGGCAATTGAACTTGCAGATAAATATGGCTCCAGACTGCATGTGCTTCATCTGTCTACTGCACGCGAAATGAGTCTTTTTAGCAATTCACCTTTAGAAGGTAAAAAGATTACAGGTGAAGTTTGTGTTCATCATCTCTGGTTTACAGATCAGGATTATGAGAGACTGGGTGCTAAAATAAAATGGAACCCGGCTATAAAAACCGTTGAGGACAGAAGTTCTTTACGTGTGGCTTTGATTGAAGGAAAGCTTGATGTGGTTGCCACAGATCATGCTCCACATTTGCTTAGTGACAAAGAGGGCGGTAGCTTACAGGCTGCTTCAGGTGGTCCGCTGGTACAGCATTCTTTGCAGGTGATGTTGGAGCTTGCTCACAACGGATTATATACAAAAGAATTTGTAGTTGACAAGATGTGTCATGCTCCGTCCATACTTTTTGGAGTGAAGGATCGTGGTTTTATCCGTGAAGGTTATTTTGCAGATCTGGTTTTGATAAATCCTTCTGAGTCATATAATGTAACCCCGGAGAATATTTTATATAAATGTGGATGGTCGCCCTTTGAAGGAGAAACATTCCATAATACTATCAGTAAAACATTTGTAAATGGAAAGATTGCTTTTGAAGATGGTGTAGTTTCTGAAAAACTATACGGTAAAGCACTCGAGTTTGAAAATAATTAAAACCTTTTTTAAGTGAAATTTTTGTTTACTGTTCAAGGTGAGGGTAGAGGGCACTATACACAGGCATTGTCGCTCTCGTCTATCCTCAGAAAACATGGTCATGAAGTAGTAGCAGTACTGGTAGGTACGAGTGAGGCCAGACAGATACCTTCATTTTTTAAAGAAAAGATTCAGGCTCCTTTACATGAGTACAGTAGTCCCAATTTTACTTCATTTTATAAAGACAGGAAGCCAAGTATTTTTCTTAGTGTTCTGAATAACATCTCTCGTCCTTTTATTTACAGGAAAAGTATCCATCTGGTAAGAGATACTATAAAAGAGGTTAGACCTGATGTTGTGATTAACTTTTACGAAATGATAACCGGAATGGTTTATCAAATATATAAGCTTGATAAGAAGTTGGGTATACCGATGATATGTCTTGCTCATCAGTATATATTGCTGAACTCTAATTATAAAACTTCTAGAGAACAGGATGTTAAGTATTCTCTGTTAAGGATGCTTTCGATGATAACATCCCGCAGAGCTTCCAAAATACTGGCACTCTCTTTTCGTGAAATTCCCGGCTCAGGTAAGATTGTAACCGTACCACCCCTATTGCGTTCTGATGTTTTTAGCATTGAACCTTCTGAAGGTGATTATATACATGGCTATATGCTGAATACAGGTTACTATAATGAGGTTTTAAACTGGCATAATAAGAATCCAGAGATACCGCTGAGATTTTTCTGGGATAAAAAGGATGCTGAAGAGGAAACTAAAATAGATGATAATTTTATTCTTTATACTCTGAACGACGAGCGTTTTTTGCAAAGTATGGCCGGTAGTAAGGCATATGCCACGACTTCAGGTTTTGAATCGGTATGTGAAGCTCTCTATTTCAGGAAACCTATTCTAATGATTCCGGTGCATGTAGAACAGGAATTTAATGCTTATGATGCAGGACTTTCGGGTGCAGGTATAACGGGTAAGAAGTTTATTCTTGATGAACTTATCAGATTTATTCCAAACTACTCACCTGACGAGAAGTTTCGAGACTGGGTACATCAGGCTGAAAAGATTTATATCAAGGAGATTACAGGCGAGAAGTTATAGTCCCACAGAATCTCTGTAAAAATCCAAAGCTTCGAAAAACATCTCTTTATCTGCGGTTTGATCAATTTGTACTTTACCGGTATCTGAGAGGAGGGTGAAGTTGATTATTCCGCCTTGATTTTTTTTGTCGTGACCTGTAATTTCATACAACTGCTCATAATGATCACAGGTAAACTGAAAAGCTCCGTAGTTTTGCTGTATAAATCGGACTGTCTTTTGAAGTTTGTCTTTTGGGAAACCACTTAGCCGGTGTGATAAATATAATTCAACAATAATTCCCCATGCCACTGCATAACCATGGAGAATTGGATTGCCTTTTGCCATTGCAAAGCTTTCGAATGCGTGTGCTGTTGTATGCCCCAGATTAAGGGCTTTACGGATATTCTTTTCGAATGGATCCTTTTCTACTATTTCTCTTTTTATACCAACTGAACGGAAAACCAGTTCATTTAACCTGTTGTAATCGATATCTTCCAGTGGGAATGAGAGGATCTGTTTCCAGTCGTCTTCGGACTGAATAAGTGCATGCTTAATCATTTCAGCATAACCTGACAGTATACCTCTATGTCCTAATGTGTGAAAAAAGTCAGATGAAATAATTACAAGTTCAGATGGGTAGAAAGAACCGATCTCGTTTTTATATCCCTCGAAATTTATGCCGGTTTTACCACCTACGGCAGCATCAACAGCGCCAAGCAGAGTTGTAGGAACATTTATATATTTAATTCCTCGCTTAAATGTTGCAGCAGCAAATCCTCCGAGATCAGTTACCATGCCACCTCCCACATTTACAAGCAGTGAGTGTCGGGTAGCACCTTTCACAGTTAGAGCTTTCCAAACATTACAGAGGTTTTCAATAGTTTTGTTGCTGTCGTCTGCCGGAATAACAATCTCTATAGCTTCTTGAATACTTTGACTATTCTCGATCAGAGGGTAACAGTTTAAACGTGTATTTTGGTCGGTAAGCACGAAAAGTTTATCATGACTGATACCTTTAATTGCTTTATCAATATCATCTGTTATGTTGTTGCTCTTTATTAATTGCTGCATTGCTTAAAAGTTTCGCTGATTATTATTATAGTCAATTGCCTGATAGAGCTCTTCTTGAATCCGTTCTCTGATTTCAAGTGAAGAGAGCCTGTCGGGTGACCTTGATGGATTCACTCTATTTGAGAGAAAAATATATATCATATCATTTTTTGGATCCACCCAAAAGCCGGTGCCGGTAAATCCTGTATGGCCAAATACTTCTAATGGAGTTCCCGGGCTGGTGGGGTTTGCTCTTGTGTTTCTGGGATCAGGTTTGTCAAAACCCATTCCTCTTCTGCTGATACTGCTCTTGGCAGTAGTAAACAACTCAACTGTCTCTTTACTTAAATAACGTTCACCCCCGTACTCTCCTTCATTCAGCCACATTTGATAAAGCTTGGCAAGATCATTAGCATTTGAGAAGAGTCCTGCATTACCTGAAATTCCTCCGAATAGTGCTGCACCCTCATCATGAACATAGCCACGCAGATGTTGCTTGCGGAAAAATGGATCATTTTCAGTTGGAGTTATTTTGTCGACAGCCATATATTGTAATGGTTGAAAGGTTGTAGTTGTTGAGCCAAGCTTGTTGAAAAAATTTGATTGCACAAAGTTGTTTAGATCGACTCCTGAAATATTTTCAACAGTCTCTTTTAGCAACATGAAATTAAGACAGCTGTACCTGTATTGCCCGATTCTTTGTAATGGGGTATCTATTACCTCTTTAAGTAATGCCGAATTCATTTTGTCACTGGCATACATGTTTTTAGCAACAGGCATGTAAAACTCTTCAGATGCTTTCGAAGAAATCATATCAGGATAGAACTTATAGTCAGTACGACCCCAGGCTCCTGCATAGCGTGCATGAAATGTGTTGGAGCGGGAACCGAAAAGGGAACCTGAATAGCTGTTTTTATCTATCGCAGTAACATAATAAGGTATGAAGGCTACAATTCCTGATTCATGTAAAAGGAGTGAGCGAATACGAATGTTTTCTTTATTAGAACCCCTGGTCTCTTTAACAAACTTACCTAGGTTATCCTGAAGTGCCAACTCTTTATCATCGTATAGTTTCATTACAGCCGGGAGTGTTGCTGATGCTTTAGTTACTGAGGCCAGATCATAGACAGTTTCATTAGTAACTTCCGGACTATCTCCATAATCCATTTTGCCAAACTCTCTTTCATAGATTATTACACCATCTTTTGCCACAAGAATCTGACATCCGGGGAAGGCTCTTTGGCGTATACCCTCCATAGCTATATGCTCAATATTGTCAAATAGCTCAGATTTAAAACCTACCTCTTCCGGTAAAGAGTAGCTCAATCGGGTCTTTTCTGTATCAATGCCCGTGCCCTCTTTGAAAGACCCTACAGTTACAGGCAGTTTCCCCGTCATAGCTATTCCTCCAAATATTCCCTGTGCAGCACTCATTTGTGCGAACTCTGAATTATCGTAGGCTACAACAACAGATTGTGCACTGGCTGTTGTTAAATTGTATTTGTTGAGTGTGTAGGGTGAGGCAAAAAGTACAAAAATCATTGATTTATCCACTGCCAGTTTTTGTAGTGAAGCGAGATCACTGAGCTTGTCTGAGTGAATAGAAATAATCACCAGGTCATGTTTATTTAAGTCGCTTATCAGTGTTACAGCTGAAACTGTTTGTGCTTGATAAGTTGAGACATTACCATATTTTTTCAGATATTTCTGGAAAGTGTTAGAGGCAGATGTGCCAATTGCAACAGATGCTATATTCTTTTTATCTAATTCTTTTATTGGAACAAGGTTATTGTTGTTTTTAACAAGTGTGACTGCTCCGTCGTAAATCTTTCTTTGTGTCCATTCAGCTGAAGTTGAGTTTACGGCATTGTTAACATTTGATGTGTTAATCGGAGTAAATTTATGTACTCCCAGAATATATTTATACGAGAGTATTTTACGGACTTTCTCTTCTAACAGAGTAGCTGTAATTCTACCTTCTTCGACTGCTTTAATTACAGATTCAAACTCATTCTTTTGATTTATTACTCCAAGAATGATATCATTTCCGGCAAGTAAAGCCTTTACACTTGCATTTTCCTGCCCTGATACTCCTTTCATTGCCATGGCATCAGTGAAAGATAATCCGGTGAACCCCATCTCTTCTTTTAGGAGTTTTATGCCTACTTCAGGCGACAAGGTTGCGGGTAATCCTTTAGTCTGCAAAACAGGAACGTTGAGGTGTCCTGTCATTATTCCTGACAGGCCTGCATTGATATACTTTCGGAAAGGGTATAGCTCAACCTGTTCAATTCTTGCCCTGCTGTGAGTGATTGCAGGTAATGTTTTATGGGAGTCTTCTGATGTGTCTCCATGTCCCGGGAAGTGTTTTGCAACAGCCATAATTCCGTTGCCTTCAAGACCTTTTGCATAGGCTATACCTTTTTTTGCTACATTATCGGGACTTTCACCAAATGAACGATTGCCAATAACCGGATTGCCTGGATTACTGTGTACATCAATTACGGGTGCAAAATTAATATGAATTCCCATCTCCTTACATTGACGGGCAACTTCAGCGCCATATAGTTCAACTATTCTTTCATCGTGGATAGCCCCAATAATAAGGTTTCTGGGATACTGCGGAGCATCCTGAATACGCATAGATAATCCCCATTCACCATCAAGAGAGATAAATAATGGAATCTTGCTTAGCTCCTGAGCGTAGTTTGTAATATTAGCCTGCTGCGAGAGGGTGCCTTTTGAAAATAACAGTCCCCCAACTTTTTGATTTTGAATGTAACCTGCTATTCTGGGTTTCCAATCGTTTCGCGACTCAACAATTGGCATAAAGAGTTGTCCCACTTTCTCTTGGAGAGACATTGTAGAATAGACTGAGTCAACCCAGCGTTCCACGGTTTGCTGGTCCGATTGCTTATACAGGTTTGTTGTGACTTGTGCCGAAGTGATTAAGGTGCACAAGCTTATAATAGATAATAGTATTGTTCTTTTCATAATAAATAAAACGGGACCACTTTTTGTTTTTCCAACTTTAAGAAAGCACTTATCTTTTGTTTACTTGCACTTTTTCCATTTCAATATCCAGTCTGCCAACATATATACCCCTTCCGTTTGTCTGAAATATTTTAACATCTTTATTGTCAGTGTTTTTCCTGACTGCAGGCTCTTTCAGATAGGTGTGACTGTGACCTCCTATTATCAGGTCGATTCCCTTTGTTGATTCAGCCAGATTCAGATCGCCATTATACCCAAGGTGAGATAGGCAGACAATCATATCACATTTATATTTTGTAAGAAGAAGATCTGCCATTTCATTTGCTGTCTTAACAGGATCCATGAACTTTACACCTTTGTAGTTATCTGCTGCTATTAAACCTTTTGGCTGTATATTGATTCCGATAACACCTATCCTGACTCCACCTCTTTTAAGGATAATAAATGGCTTTATGAGTTTCTTTAGTTTGGTCTGTGAGAAGTCGTAGTTACTGGAGACAATAGGAAAGTCGGCTTCACGGGCTACTTTTTCCAGTATCTCAAGACCATAGTCAAATTCGTGATTACCTAAAGTTACAGCATCATACCCCATCAGGTTCATAGCTTTAATCTCAACTTCACCTTTGAAAAGGTTGAAGTAAGGGGTTCCCTGGAGAAAATCGCCGGCATCGAACAGGAGTACATTTTTGTTCTCTTTTCTTATCTGATCAATTAATATTGCACGTCTCTCAACACCACTTCTTCCCGGAAATGTTCTATCGGTTTCCGGTAGAGGTTCAATTCTGCTGTGAGTGTCGTTTGTATGAAGGATTACCAAGCTTTTTTGAGAATAGGCTGAAAAGCTTATGGTTAACAACAAGCAAATTATATAATAGTGTATAGTAGTTTTCATATTTATTCCGGTTTATTCTTTTACCTCAATCCTGCCATCAAGAACTGATTTGACTTCCTTTCCCTGGCGTGTTTGTTCTCTAACCCAATCAATCATGATATCCCGCAACGTTACACCTGTATCAGTTATAGATACTGCATCAAGGAAGGCACTCATATTATCATTTCCACCTGCCAGATAATCGAGTGTAACTATTTGGTAGATCTTGTTATTATCAATCGGTTTACCATTAATTGTAGCACTTTTTACTTTTCTGTCTTCAATGACAAGTTTTACATTAGATGAAATACCTGCTCCTCCAATTCGTGCATAGGCATCAAATATTTTCTTTAAATCACTTCCTTTTAATTCAAGAAATGTAATAGTGTTGTCGAATGAATAAATTTCAAATAGGTTGCCCACTGTAACAGGTCCTTTGGGCATGTTTGCACGGTGACCATGGACATTCATCACTCCAATATCAGCGCCACCGGGAAGATGCTCATCTCCATATTCCTTCATTACATCGGATGTAAGATTTGTCAATAAACTTTCAGGGCGGCTGTATTCCATCTGTTCAACAGAATTGCCTATGACTTCGTTCATTTCTGAGTCCAGTTCAACCTTGAAGGAATGGACCAGATTGTGCATTTTTGAATGCGATTGAGAATCAAATGTTGAGTCAACCTCTATTATAGTGCCATTAATTTCTGCTACTTTATATTGTGATTTGCATGATAGCAGAGAGATTGCAATGACGGCAATCCATATTGTTTTGATTTTCATTCGATTTGTTTTCTATTGAAGTGTAATAAATTTCAAAAATACGTTTTTTTCTCAATTGTATCAAGAGGTAAAATAGAATAAACATTAAATAATGTTTTGCGTGGAAATTAAAATAATAATTGCTACCTTTGCAACCGCTTTGCCCAATCTCTGTCGGGATAAATTCGTTATATTGGGTTCAAACAAGGTTAATTATTAACATAAAGCATTCAAAAAGATGGACTTAATTAAAGTAGCGGAAGAGGCTTTCGCAGGAGAGAAGAAAGAATTCCCAAAATTTAAAAGTGGTGATACGATTACAGTAGCTTATCGTATTGTAGAGGGTAACAAGGAGCGTATCCAGCAGTACCGTGGTGTAGTAATAAAAATGTCAGGTCATGGTGAAAATAGACGCTTCACTGTTAGAAAGATGTCTGATAATATAGGTGTAGAACGTATTTTTCCAATGAATTCACCATTTATTGATGGTATAACACTAAACAGTGAAGGAAAAGTTCGCAGAACCAAACTTTATTATCTTCGCAGCAGACGTGGTAAAGCTGCCCGTATTAAGAAAAAAGGATATTAATACTCAGCCGAAGAATGAAATAAAATGCTCCGATTTTTCGGGGCTTTTTTTTTGCCTAATTTTACCTATTTAGTATTTAATGTTTAACTTTGTTATGCTTGCAGCGATACGAACTAATCAATCAGACTATGCTCCATAAAACTGAGGGTATAGTACTTGGTTCTTCCAGATATAGCGACCGATATTCAATAGTCAGGATATTTACCCGTAAATTTGGAACAGCCTCTTACCTCCTACCTCTTTCACATAATAAAAAGGCAAAGATAAAAGCATCACTTTTCTTTCCGCTTTCTGTACTTAATCTTGAGGTTGAGCATATCCCATTACGTGAAGTACACAGGTTGAAAGATGCCGATAGGCAATTCCCTCTTTATGATGTATGCAATAATATGATAAAAGTATCACTCGCATTTTTTCTTTCCGAGTTTTTAATTCATGTGCTTAGAGAGTCTGATAATAATGAACTTACATTCGATTATATAAAAAATTCAGTAGAGACTCTTGAGGCTGCTGATAAAGGGGTGGCAAACTTTCATATTGCATTTATTATAGGACTGACTCGTTTTATCGGTATTTATCCAAACTGGGAAAACATGCATAATTACGCTTTTTTTGATTTGATTAATGGCGAATTCAGAGGAAATACTCCATCTCATTCACACTATCTTAATAGAATGCAGAGTTCTTACCTTACTTATTTGCAAAGGATAAATTATGCGAATATGCATGTGTTCAGGTTATCACGAGAGAACAGGAATATGATTCTGGATTATTTGATAGAGTATTATAGATTACATCTGTATGAATTTCCAAAGCTTAAGTCACTGGAAGTTTTACGTGATATGGTATAAACTAACCTTTGATTAAAAATCTACCTGAATGCCTGGTAAACTATTGTTCTGCCCGAGGTATGAATCTTGAAGCTATCGGAAAGTGAAACATTTAACGATCCTTCCCACCAATTATTAAGAGCTCTGTCGAAGAGTGGATATTTAAGGTCTTCTGTGGTTAATCTGACTTGATCTATAGAGAAAATTGAAACTTTCTCTCCTGGATAGCTTTTAAACTCAGTTGAAGAAATTATTGGTGTGAAAATTCCCCAGTTTGTTACCATTATCACATTAACGGCAGAAATATAATCTGCAATTAAAGAAATATTGCCTAATGTGTGATCTTCTCGTTTGCCTGTACCACCAACAATAACTATTTCTTTTTTACCCCTTTCAATACAAAACTGAACGGATTTAGTGAGGTCATTTGTCTCCTGATCACTATTTGGATACAAAATATGAGCATAAAGTTCCCTGTTTTCCTTAGAGATAGAGTCACAATCACCAACTATAGCATCCGGTTTTCGGCCCTTTTTTATAAATTCATCTGCTGCTCCATCGCTGCAGACAATATATGATGCTCTTTCTATACAAGAAAGAGGTACAGGATGAGTTGGAAACCGGCCGTTCGCGATTATTACAGTAGAAACCCTGCTAATTAGATTTGTCATTAGTGAATATTTAATATGCAAAGATAATCACCTTCTTAGTAAAAATGAAGAAGAGAGACTCTAAATGAGCCTCTCTTGAACATAATCCATTTACTATCGGTATTTGCTAATCTGTTATTGCTTCGTTTAAAGCAATAGATTTTGGAAAAAGAATATTGTTCTCGAGATGGATATGCCTGTGCAGATTCTCCTCAAACTCCTGAAGCAGGCTGAATGTTACTTTGTAAGTATTGCAGGCATCAGCTGGTGGATTGTAGTTGTCAGTAAGTTCACTAATTGTTCTGAATCTTTCTCCTTCCACATTATGATCATCCTCCATCAGAGCAATGTATTCAGCAGCATCGCCCATTTTTGTGACAGGCTTTTTTCCTCCTGATATTTGAGCTTTAACCAGTTGTCTAATATAAGGGAATAACATTAACTCTTCTTTTCTAAGATGAGCCGAGAGATCCCCGGCTGATTCTTTAAATAGCCGTTCCACCTCAAAGAGTTCAGTATGATTGTCGCCATGCACACTTACAATCTTTTCGAGATATGGAGTAATCTCAGGTATTTTAGAATCAATATAACGATGGTGAGTTTTTTCTATATAATCAGCCAGCAAATCCAGAGGGAACGATTTGAAATCGATCTCACCTTGATTCTTTTCACTGGTTGCCTCTTTAAGTTCACTTATGAGAGTACCTTCATCCATCTGCTTTTTTCTGCTGGCATCGGCAATTGTACGATTTCCGTTGCAACAGAAATCTATTTTGTATTTTTTGAAAACTGAGGCTGCTTTGTAGTTTTCAGCAACAATCTTTCCAATTATACTTTGGTTGTTAATTTCCATTTAGCTTGATATTTAATATGTTATTATTCAAATCTCCAAAACAGAGATCATTCGTCAATATTTTCTGCAGGTTTTCTTTCTGTAGGTTTTCTCTTTTTCAATATAGTCAGTTGATATACAAATAAGAAGAGTGTGATACTTCCTAATGCAAAGATAGTGTCGCCTACAGTTCGCAACCATTTAAATACATTTAAAAGCGGCTGTTGCATAAACTCAGCTGATCTTGCCCACCACATTCCCTCTTTTACACTGGCTACTGTCTGCATGAGCCCTACAGGGAGCAGACTTAAAACAACCATTAGCAGTAATCCAATATTCAGTGTCCAGAAAGTGAATGAAATAAGTTTATCGTTCCATTTATGTTTACGATACATACTGCGTAATACAAACAATATCAGTCCTATTCCTAACATTCCATAAACACCAAACAATGCTGCATGACCGTGAACAGGAGTGGTATTTAATCCTTGCATATAATATAATGCAATTGGAGGATTGATGATGAATCCAAAAATGCCGGCACCTAAGAAGTTCCAGAATGCTACCGACAATAAGAAGTATATAGGCCATTTGTAATCTTTGAGCCATTCGGTTGCTTTACTTAGTCGGTAATTGTGGTATGCTTCAAAACCGATAATTACAAGTGGAACTACTTCAAGTGCACTGAATGTTGCGCCGATAGCCATTACAGCAGTTGGTGTTCCTGTAAAATAAAGATGATGGAATGTTCCTAAGATACCTCCTGATAAAAATATTACGGTAGCAAAAAGTACATTATTTGTTGCAGATTTTATTCCAAGAAGTCCGAGGCGTATAAAAAGGAATGCAGCAACTACAGTTGCGAATACTTCAAAAAATCCTTCAACCCAGAGGTGAACTACCCACCAGCGCCAGTATTCTGCAACAGCTAAGTTTGTAGTTCTGCCCCACATAAGACCGGCTGCATAAAAAAGAGCTATTGCAGCACATGAAATCAGAAATAGTATAAGTAATCCTTTTTCTGAAGTGCCTTTTTTAATTATAGGTAATACAGGCCTCATCATCAGCCATAACCAAAGGAATAAGCCCACCACGAGTAATATTTGCCAAAAGCGCCCAAGATCTACATATTCATATCCTTGATGACCAAACCAGAAATTATTTACCAGATCGAGCCGTTGCATTACACCAAACCATTGTCCGATTAACGATCCCGCAACTACTATAAGTAATGCAACAAACAATACATTTACTCCTAACTTTTGAAACTTCGGATCTCTTCCACTTAATGATGGAGCGATATAAAGTCCGGTAGCAAGCCATGAGGTTGCAATCCAGAAAATTGCCAGTTGTATATGCCAGGTTCGAGTAATCGAGTAGGGTATAAAGCTTGCAATATCAATGCCATAGAACCCATCTCCCTCTACAGAGTAATGGGCTGTAATTACTCCAAGTAGTACTTGTGCCAAAATTAGCAGGTTTACTATCCAGAAGTATTTTTTCACAGCCCACATTGAAGGTGTAATGGTTTGATTCATAAGTGGATCTTTAACTGGTCGCAGAATTTCCACTTCTCGTGTACGTGCCTGTAAAAAAATCATTATACCGATGCCAATCAACAGCATTATTATACTGAAACCGGTCCACAGGATCAGATCACTTGTTGGTACATTGCCAATTTGCTCATCCGGCGGCCAGTTGTGAGTATATGTAATATCCTCTCCGGGCCGGTTAGTGACACATGCCCATGAAGCCCAGAAAAAGAATGTTGACATTTTATGCATCCTTTCTTCACTTTTGATAGTGTTCTTTGTTATAGCATAAGATGCACGCAGATCATCCAGTTTTGGATTTTCCATAAATAATCCGGAGTAATGCTCACTAAGATGTAGAAATGCTTCGTATCTTTCATTATGTATGACAAGGTTACCTGATCCCTCATCATAAGTGTTCTCTCGCAAAAATGTTTGCAATCTACTTTCCATAGATGCTTTTTCATCTGCTAAAAGTGATTCGAAATCAACGCCATAATCTTCTTGTGACCATTTATTTAAAAGGAACTGAGCTTCTCTATGCAGATAGTCTGCTGTCCAGTCGGGTGCAACATAAGCACCGTGTCCCCAAATGGTGCCAACTTCTTGTCCACCTATACTCTGCCAAATATTTTGTCCATCTTTAATGTCCTTACCTGTGAATAACACAGTACCTGATGAGTTTACAACATTTTCCGGAACCGGTGGTGCTTTTTGATAGATTTGATTTCCATAATACAGCAGTACTGCAAACGAGAAAAGAATAACCGCTGAGAGTGCAATCCAAAGCTTTTTCTGTGACATACTGATTAATTTTTAAAAGTTAGAAATAATGTTTTTTTAATTTGCTGTGATATACTTTTGTAGTGTTATTAAAAATAAAAGATATATCTTAATTAAGACAAAAATATCGGGAAACAAAGCGGTTAAAAATCAAATAATGACTCAAACTAACGTGTAAGCATAAACTCTTTGTTCCCTATCCCTGTTGCAAGTTCAAATAGAGTGGTAGTTTGCAATACCTCTCTCATTTCTTTTCTTATAGATGTTACTGCATTATGCATCGGGCATGGCTGGTTCTCATCACAATGGCTTAATCCAAGTGCACACCCTTTAAAGAAACTCTCTCCATCTATAGCCCTAACGATATCAGCAATTGTTATTAGATGCAGATTCTCCTGTTTGATTTCAAATCCCCCATTGGGACCTGTGTAAGAGTCTACTATTCTGCTTTTTGAAAGTACACCCAGAATTTTTCCTGTAAAGGCTTCCGGAGAATCAATATTTCGTACAATATCGCCAATTTTCACTCTTCTGTTTTCGAGAGATTGAGAAGCGATATACAACGCAGCCTTGATTCCATATTCACAAGATTTTGAAAACATCTATTCTAATTAACAATAGCAATTCTTATTTACAATAGCAAAGATATGTCTATTTTTTAATTTTCGACAAATTAGTAGTTAATTTTTTCATTGACTTTCAATTTGATAGTATAGTTGTATAATAAATGTATTTATGCAAATTGGTGCAAATGTTTAATAAAATATAAAAAGAAGCCTCCATCAAACAATAGGTACGAGAAACTGTTCTTAAGTAGATTCATTCTAATTTATTAAAACAAACAAAAAGAATATATTAAAGGAGCTAATATGGCAAAGACTAATGCTAAAGATAAGACTAAATTGTCTAAAGATAAGTTGCTGGAAATGCACAGAATGATGCTGGATATCCGCAATTTCGATAATAAAGTTAACCGCTTGGTAAAAAGAGGTGTAGTACCCGGAATGACGCATTTCTCGGTAGGTGAGGAAGCCGCTAATGTTGGTGCAGTTGCTGCTATTAATATTGGATCTGACCTTATCACATCAAATCATCGTGGACATGGACAGAGTATAGCTTTGGGGATTGACCTTAACGAAATGATGGCAGAGATCATGGGGAAAGCGACCGGTACCTGTAAAGGTAAAGGGGGGTCAATGCATATTGCCGACCTAGATGGAGGAAATCTAGGAGCAAACGGTATAGTTGGTGGTGGTATGGGAATGGCTATAGGTGCTGCACTCACACAAAAGATGAAAAATACAGGTAAGATTGTTGTTTGCTTTTTTGGAGATGGTGCAGTTAACGAAGGAACTTTTCATGAAACGTTAAATATGGCCTCTATCTGGAAGTTACCTGTAATTTTCTATTCAATTAACAATATGTATGGAATCAGTACTCCGATTAGTAGTGTTATCAATATCGATTACAACTATAGACGTGCTGCCTCTTATGGAATACCGGGACATTTTATTGAAGATGGTAATGACTTACTAGCCGTATACAATAAGTTTGAAGAACTTGTTGAATATGTGCGTGACGGAAATGGACCTGTTTTGGTTGAATCAATTACATATCGTTATCTTGGTCACTCTACTTCCGATCCCGGTAAATATCGTACTAAAGAAGAAGTTGATGAATGGAAAAAGAAAGATCCAATTCCTCGCTTCGAAAAATATCTGTTAGATAATAACCTTGCTACTAAGAAAGAGGTTGAAGCGGTAGAGAAAGCCTCTGAAGATGCAGTAGAAGAGTCGGTTAAGTTCGCATTAAGTAGTCCTGAGCCTACATTAGAGTCTGCATTTGAGGATGTTTTCGCACCTTAATTATAACTTTTAAATCATAAAAGAGAATGACCTTAATGGTCTAACACAAAATATAAAACAGCTCAGTAAAAATATAAATGGAAAAAGAAACTAAATTAATGTCTGTCCGTGATGCAATAATCATGGCAATGTCTGAGGAGATGCGTCGTGACGAGAACGTTTTCCTAATGGGAGAAGATGTGGGGATTTTTGGAGGTGATTTCGGTACATCTGTCGGTATGCTTGAAGAGTTTGGAAAAGAGAGAGTGCGTGATACTCCAATATCTGAAAATGCAATATCAGGTGCTGCTATTGGTGCCGCAATGACCGGCATGCGTCCGATAGTGGATGTTACCTTTATGGATTTTATTGTATACATGATGGATAATATAGTCAACCAGGCGGCAAAGACAAGATATATGTATGGCGGAAAAGGTCAGATACCTGTTGTATTCCGTGCAGCTGCCGGTGGAGGTGTGGGTTCAGCTGCCCAACACTCACAATCACTTGAAGCCTGGTTTACACATATTCCGGGATTAAAAGTAATTGCTCCCGGAACTCCCGCTGATGTGAAAGGATTACTCAAAGCCGCTATCCGCGATAATAATCCAATAATCTTCCTTGAGTATAAGGCTCAGTATAATATGAAGGGAGAGGTACCTCTTGATCCCGATTTTGTATTACCTATTGGTAAGGCAGATATCAAAAGAGAGGGTAAAGATGTAACGGTAGTAACTTACGGTCGCATGCTTGAAAGAGTAATGCAGGCCGCCGAAGAGGTTAATAAAGCCGAAGGAGTGGAAGTTGAAGTGGTTGACTTAAGAACCCTTTCTCCTTTGGATAAGGATACCGTTATTCAGTCCGTTAAGAAAACGGGAAAAGTACTTTTAGTTAACGATGCACATAAAACCGGCGGATTCATTGGAGAGGTAGCTGCAACAATTGCAGAAAGTGAAGCATTTGATTATCTGGATGGCAGAATTCTTCGATTAGCAGGAGAAGATGTGCCAATTCCTTACAATCAGACTCTTGAGTCTGCAATGATTCCAAGTGTCGAACGTATCAGGAAATATATCCTCAAACTAGTTAATAACCGGTAAAAAGCTGATTTGATGGAAAATAGAAAACTTAGAGCAACACCTGCAGCAAGGACTCTGGCTAAACGACTGGGTGTGGATTTGTTTAATGTAACCGGTACAGGTTATAAAGGGCGGGTGCACAGAGAGGATGTTGCAGGTTTCAACTACGAAGATAAAACACATGTTACTCCTTTGGCTCAAAAGATTGCCGATGAGCACAATATAGATCTTAAAGGGGTGACTGGTACAGGTTATCGAAATAAGATCATGAAAGATGATGTTCTTAAATTGATAAGTGATCCTGAAATTATATCACGCTTTGAGCTTGATGATTTCGGATATCAAACAGTACCAGCTTCATCAAAGGCTTCAAAGCAAGCAACAGTGCAACAGTCTGTTTCAGAAGTTAAGTCACAGCCGGCTCAGGTATCAGCAACTGAGGGAGAATCAGAAACTGTTCCGATGACTCAGATGCGAAAGATTATAGCAAAGCGCATGTCGGAGAGCTATTTTGGTGCACCTACTTTTATTCAAACCTGGGAGATAGATATGACAGAGCTTCTTGCTCTGCGCAAGAAGCTAATCAATCCAATTATGGAGAAGACAGGGAAGAAGCTGACGGTGACTGATTTAATCTCTATTGCAGTTGTAAAGACTTTATTGAAACATAAATATCTAAATGCAAGTCTGAACAAAGAAGGCACCGAGCTAACATTCCACAACTATGTAAATCTTGGAATGGCTGTTGGTTTAGAAGAAGGACTACTTGTTCCTGTGGTTAAAGGTGCAGATAAGATGTCATTGAGTGAATTTGTAGTTGCAATGAAGGATTTAACCGAGCGCACATTCGCTAAGAAACTACTGCCGGATGAACAAAGCGGAAGTACATTTACAATTAGTAATCTAGGCATGTATGGAGTAGATGAATTTACTGCTATCATAAATCAGCCAAACTCAGCAATCTTAAGTGTTTCATCAACACAGCAAAGAGCAGTACCCCGTGATGGTGAGATAGTTATTCGCCCAATAATGAAGATTAGTCTCACTGCTGATCACAGAGTAATAGACGGACTAACCGGAGCTAAGTTTATGACAGATCTTAAAGCGGCTCTGGAAGATCCGTTGATATTGTTTGTTTAGCAGATAAAATATTAAAAAGCCTGATATTAAGATGTTGGGCACTAATGACAATAGAAATTAAAAAATAAAATATGGCTTTTGAAATAATCATGCCCAAAGCAGGTATAGACATGACCGAAGGGCAAATTGTAAAATGGTTAAAGAAAGAGGGTGATCCTGTAAAAGAGGGAGAGATCATTCTTGAAATTATGACCGATAAAACAAGTATGGAGATAGAGGCTGAGGCTTCAGGCATACTTTTAAAAATTGTTCATAAAAATGATGAGACTGTACCGGTTACTACTGTAATTGGTTATATCGGTGATGAAAACGAATCAGTTGATACTCTTATGCCTGAAGAATTTGAAGAGACAGGTGCTGAGGAGAGTGAAGAGGAAAAACGTATGATTCGTCTGGAAGACAATTACAATGTTGCTGTTATAGGTGGAGGGCCGGCAGGTTATGTGGCAGCCATCAGAGCCGCTCAGCTTGGAGCTAAGGTAGCTATTGTTGAGAAAGGTGTATTTGGAGGTACTTGTTTAAATGTTGGTTGTATACCATCAAAAGCCTATTTAAAGAATGTAGAAATAGTTGAACATATCAAGAATGCTGCGTCAAGGGGTATCATAATTGAGAATCCTGAGATAAAGATTGATATGGAAAAAGTAGTAGAATTTAAAAACGGTGTAGTCAGAAAACTTACAAGTGGTGTTGAGGCTCTGCTTAAATCCAATGGAGTAGATATTTACAAAGGATTTGGCAAGATCAATAAAAACAAGGATGTTGTTATTGATGATAAACAGATAATTAAGGCTGATAAAATTATACTTGCCGGTGGTTCAAAAGTATTCATGATAGATATACCCGGAATTAAGAATGATAAAGTTCTTACAAGCGACGACTTGCTAGGTATTAAAGAGGTTCCTGAAACAATGGTGGTTTTGGGTGGTGGCGTAATTGGCGCTGAAATGGGACTTTCATTTGCAGGTCTCGGCTCTAAGGTAATTATTGTTGAGATGCAGGATCATATTGTATCCATGTTTGATGATGATGTTACTAATGAGCTTACCAAATTAATAAAGAAGAAAGGTATAGAAGTTGTCACTTCAGCTAAGATAACCGAAGTGGTTGATAAAGGCAATAAGCTTGAGATTAAAATTGAAGGCAGAGAGTCTGTATTTGCAGATAAAGCTTTATTGGCAATTGGCAGGGTGCCTGATCTGGAGTCTCTTGGTGAAATAAAGTTTGAAACAGAGAGAGGCAGGATAAAGGTTGACCAGTATATGGAGACCAGTGTAAAAGGAATTTATGCTCCGGGCGATATAAATGGTATTAAAATGCTTGCCCACGTGGCATTCCGCATGGGTGAAGTGGCAGCTGAAAATGCTGTTCAAGGGAATCACCGATCTGTGAAACTGTTGTCTGCTCCATCTGTTGTATATACATTGCCAGAAGTAGCCATGGTAGGTTTAACAGAAGCACAGGCTCGCGAAAAGTATGGCGATGATATTCGTATTGGCAGGTTTAACTTCTCTGCCAATGGAAGAGCGCTTGCATCGAGTGAAGCTGACGGTTTTGTTAAAGTTATTGCTGATAACCGCTATGGAGAAGTTCTAGGTGTTCATATTATTGGTCCTGCCGCAGCTGAACTGATAACGCAGGCGTCATTAATAATGGAAATGGAGGTCACTGTGGATGAGGTAGTTAATACTATATATGGTCACCCAACATATTCTGAGGCTATCTTTGAAGCATTTGCAGATGTGCTCGATGAAGCAGTTCATATTCCTAAAAAAAAGAGAAAATAAGCATATCCCAAAACCTTAACATTCTTACTTTAATCTGAAAGAAGATCAGTTCAGACTTTAATATAAAGTTAGGAATTGATCTTCCTTTCTTTTTTGTAATTTCGTTGAAGCTAACATTTGATACGTTAATTAAAAAGTTTAACGAGAAAAATTTTAAGAAAATGATATATATAGTAAACAAATCAAATAAACCCGATTTTAATATTTCTCTGGAGGAGTATTGTTTTAAGAATTTCACTAAATACGACAAAATATTTATTCTCTGGATAAATGAACCCTCGATTATTGTAGGTAAAAATCAGAACACACAAGCAGAAATTAATGAGAAATTTGTTCAGGAGAACGGTATACATGTAGTACGCCGAATATCAGGAGGTGGGGCAGTATATCATGATCTGAACAATCTTAACTATACTATAATTTCAAATGAGAATAGTGAAAGTCGCACTTTCGATTTCAAAGCTTTTTCCGAGCCTGTAATTCAAACATTAAAAGAGCTGGGTGTCGAGGCAGAATTCTCAGGGCGCAATGATATCACAATTGATGGAAAGAAAATTAGCGGAAATGCTCAGGCTTATATTGATGGCAGGGTTATGCATCACGGATGTATACTCTTTGATGTAGATCTTACAGTTCTGCAAAAAGCACTTGAAACATCAACAGAAGTAGTAGAAGCAAAAGGGGTGAAGTCGGTCCGCAGCCGCGTAGATAATATATTACCCAACCTACCTGAAAAAATAACCGTCACTGAATTTGCTGATAAGATTCTTGATCAGATGAAGAAAAAGTATCCCGAGATGACGGAGTATGAGTTTAGTGAGAATGAACTAAAGGCAATAGAAAAAACAAGGAAAGAGAAATTCGGTAACTGGGCATGGAACTATGGTTCAAATCCTGTTGCTGAAATAGTACGAAATCGTCGATATCCGGCAGGTAAAACACAAGTATTTATAAATACCAAAAAAGGTGTAATCGAAGATATTACCTTTTTTGGTACTTTCTTTGGTGTAATTAGTGACCTGACAGAGGTACAGAACCTGCTCAAAGGAGTAAAATATGATCAGTACGATGTTAGTAAAGCACTTGCTGCTATTGATACAACTCCCTATTTTGCAGGATTTTCAATTGAAGAGCTGACAGATGCTATTGTGGGTTGAGATTGATTAAGCATCATCTTCTTCCATTTTAAATAGCCAAATACAGATATTACTGAATAGATAGCAAAAAGAATTGAAGTAGTGTAGAGACCCTTCCATATGTATAGTCCGCACGATACAATATTTACAACAAACCAGAACCACCATTGCTCGACATATTTTTGAGCAAGAAGCCACATACCTAATACGCTTAGTGCAGTTGTTAAGCTATCACCATAAGGAACAGGGCTATCAGTAAAGCGAACTAATATAAAAGCAACAAATGCAAACAGTAAAATGCCAATGATTGTAAGTGGCAGAATATACTTTTGTGGCGTATGAGTAATTGGAAGTTCTTTCTCATTGTTTCTTGTATGTCTGTTCCAATGTATCCAACCATAAATACTTGCAAAGAAGTAGTAGATGTTAACTCCCATATCTGCATAGAATTTGCTTTGAAAGAAAATCCAGACATAAACAACCGGCATCACAACACCAACCGGCCATAACCATTTGCTGGCTTTGAATTCAAGATAGAGGTAAAGTAATCCTATTATTGCTCCAATAATTTCTATTGTTTGCATTTGCGCTATATTGTTTGATTTAAAAGTACTAAATAATTTTTTTCTTCTGTGAAAGAATCAATGTAATTTGGATAAGCAATAGACACTTGTACACAGTAGAAAAAATATAAGCATATTTAATTAGAATGAAAGCGTAAGACGTGCCATATAATTACGCGTAGCCTGAGGATAATATCCAATCCAATTTATAAAGCTACCATCAGCAAAAGTATCAGTAGCAGCCCAGCCATTTGCAACATACTCTTTATTAAACAAGTTGTTTACAAACACCTGCAGGTTGAAAGTGCCGATTGAAGTTTTCTTAAATGTATAACCTGCAGAAAGATTGTTCACAAAATATGGATCTATAGATTTTACATCATCAGATGTATTATCCAGATATTGTTTACTTACATATTTTCCCATCAAATTTAAATAGAATGCAGAAGAGGGTAGCCATGTAATTGTTGCTGCACTGACAACGTTAGGAGAGAATGATAAGTTGGTCGTGCCATATTCCTCAGAGATCTGACCCTCCCAGTTCCAGTTATCCTGATTATCATAATGATCAAACCAGGCAATATAGTTTTTTATCTTATTTCTGCTGAATGTTGCGTTTGCGTCTAAACGTAATTTATTGTTCCATAAAGGTAATGCAGCTTCAAGCTCCAGGCCCGTTCGATAACTGTTTTCTACGTTTTCCATTAACTTGTAACCAACATCATTAAGTTTACCTGTCTGCACCATCTGGTTGTGATAGTCCATGTAATAAAAATTAGCGCCCAAATGCAAACCATTTGTCCTGGTGTATTGGTACCCCAGTTCATAGTCAATCATTCTCTCCGGCTTTATCGGATTTACAGATTCACCTTTTATACCATCCTTTAGATCATTACGCAAAGGTTCGCGTTGACCTACTGCTACCGAAGTGTATAAACGACTGCTTTTATTCAAATTTAGATTAATCCCTGCTTTGGGGTTGAAGAAATTATAGACGAAATCTCCTGTGAGATCTTGCATATCATCATCTGTTCCGGTAAATGCATAATTAACTCTTCTATACTGTAAATCACCAAACAGAGATAATTTGTTATTAATTTGATAATCAGCCTTTGTATAAATGTTGAATTCAGATTTTCTACCAACATTACGATACCACTCAATTTCATTTTCATCACCTGACCAATGTTTTATCCAAGGTAATCTGCCAAAATGATCGCCATCGAAATAACTGTACATTCCGCCGAATGTTAGTTTTAATCTGCTTAACGAATAATTCAAACCTATGTTTGCAACGTAGAAATCATTTTCCATCATTTTACGGCGTATAAAGTCGCTTCTGTTGTATGTGACACCATCAATGGTTTGACTTTCAATACCGAAATCAGAAAACTTTCTATCCTCTCTGTAGTTCTCGTAGTAACCATAACCATAATTATAGCTTAGTCCTGCATTTAAAGAAAGATGTCGGTTAAGTTCACGTGAAATAGTCAGCTGAATAATATCTGAATAATAATTATCTGTTTCATTATCATAATATAAACGGTTTCCTGCCTCATCATAATATTCACCCGCAGGGTTATATCTGCGACCATACTCCTGGTCTTCCATCTGTTCTAACGAAACTCCTTCCCATGTTATTCCCGTGTGCTGAATTCCTTTAAGGTAACTCAGACGGATAAGTTGTCTGTCTGTATAGTGCGACAATGCAGCATAAAAATTGGTGTGATTCACACTGCCGTTTCTTACGTATCCATTACCAAGTACACGTGAGAAGCGCGTATCCAGAGATATACCATTATTCAGAATACCTGTTCCTGCTGCAATATTAGACAAGAAAGTACCGTAGCTGCCTACTGCCGTAGCTGCCTCGCCATAAGCTTCGGAGCGCGCTCCCGTAGTCTGTAATGAGATACTTGCTCCGAAAGCGGCAGAACCATTGGTGGATGTGCCGACACCCCGCTGAATTTGAATGTTTTGCAGCGAATTGGAGAGGTCAGGCAAATTTACCCAGAACACCTCTTGTGATTCCGGATTATTAAGTGGCATGCCGTTGAGTGTTACATTTATACGTGTAGCATCTGTGCCACGTATTCTGAAGTAAGTGTTTCCAACGCCGAGTCCGTCCTCTGTAAAAGAAACTAAAGATGGGGTAGTCTGCAGTATCGCAGGAATATTCCGGGCAGCATTATCTTTTCTTATATCTGAAAGTGAGATGTTTGAATAAGATACCGGTGTATTTACTCCTGCGCGAGTTCCTGACACTATCACTTCTTCCAGTTCGATGTGACTAAGACTGTCTGGTGACAATGCTAATAATTGATAACCTTCTGCTGATAAAAGAATCAGCATAAACAATAAGAAAACCTTTTTCATTTACTAAAAATTTTACGATGTACAGTGTAAACAAAGATTACTCTGCCACCAGGTTTGTTAAATAAAAAAGGGGATAAAAAAGATATATACCATAATCACTTAAAAGTGATTTGTTTTCCCTCCGCCGGCATTATCCGGATCAGGTGTTTTGGGTATGATCTCAGCCTGTTGTTAGGCACCCCCGTTGAATTAAAGAACAAAGGTATATCCTTTTTGTTCATTTACAAAAATATCGACATTCATTTATTATTATCTGAATTTATTAGTAATTTCGTATTATTAGAATTGATAGCTGGTAGGTTTAGTAAGCTTTTTGAGAATTAAACTTATAGTTAATTATATAGTCTGATACATTCCAACATAAGTGCAACATATTGTATATAAGTAGTTAAAATGATAGATGATGAAAAATTAAGCGAGGAAGATCAGATAATTGAAGATGAGTTTCAGGCACTCATAAATGATTATTTGAATTCTAATCACCGAAGAAAAGTTGACGTGATTACACGTGCTTTTAACATGGCGAAGGAGGCCCACAAAGGAGCCCGCCGTCGCTCAGGAGAGCCGTATATCATGCATCCGCTGTCGGTGGCACGTATAGTTTCAAAAGAGATTGGTTTGGGTTCAACATCTATTTCAGCATCTCTGCTTCATGATGTAGTAGAAGATACTGACTATACAGTTGAAGATATTCGTGCACTTTTCGGTGATAAAATTGCTTCAATTGTTGATGGTCTTACTAAAATATCCAGTGGTATGTTTGGCGAGAATGTTTCAGCACAAGCTGAGAATTTCCGCAAACTACTCTTAACAATGTCGGATGATATACGTGTAATCCTGATAAAGATAGCCGACAGATTACACAACATGCGCACGCTCTCCTCAATGTCATCTACCAAGCAGTATAAAATTACCGGAGAAACATTATATATTTACGCACCTCTGGCACATCGTCTGGGTCTGTTTGCCATAAAAACTGAGCTGGAAGAACTCTGTTTCAAATACGAGCATCCTGATACTTTTGCTGAGCTGACCCGAAAAATAGAGGAAACTGCTCCTGAGAGAAATAAAATCTATGAAAACTTTGCTGTCCCTGTTATAGATTCTCTTAATAAAATGAATATTGAATATGAGATGCGGGCAAGGGTAAAATCTGTTTTCTCCATCTGGAATAAGATGCAGAAAAAAGGTATTGATTTTAGCGAGGTTTACGACTTGTTTGCGGTGCGCATAGTTTTTGAAATGACACCCGGTATTGATGAGAAAAAGCAGTGCTGGGATATATACTCTGCAATTACTGATATTTATAAGTTGCGTCCCGACCGTATACGTGATTGGGTAAGTCACCCTAAAGCAAATGGTTACCAAGCACTACACCTTACTGTAATGGGGCCCGACGGCAAGTGGATTGAGATTCAAATAAGAAGCCGGCGTATGGATGATATCGCAGAAAAAGGTTTCGCAGCACACTGGAAATATAAAGAAGACAGGGTAGAGGAGGATAATGAACTAGATAAATGGTTGAAGACAATTCAGGAAATATTATCCAATCCAAATCCTAATGCAATTGATTTCCTGGATACGGTTAAGATGAATCTATTTTCCTCTGAAATCTTTGTATTTACACCCAAAGGAGAAATAAAAACATTACCACAAGGGGCAACAGCCCTCGACTTCGCATATTCTATTCACACACGTATAGGAGATCATTGTCTGGGAGCCAAAGTTAATCATACTCTGGTTCCATTAAGTCAAAAATTAAGGAGTGGAGATCAGATAGAGATCTTAACATCTCAATCAGTTAATCCTCAGCCGGAATGGATTAATTTTGTAACTACTGCTAAGGCACGAACTAAGATTGAAGCTTCGCTACGACGTCAACGCCGCCGTATTGCTGATAAAGGCAAAAATATTTTGGATGAGCTTTTCGATCAGGAATTTATAGATAACACTACTTTCAATAAGATACTTCATATGTACAAAGCTGAAAATAAAGAAGATTTGTACTATCTGATTGGTAATAATGAGGTTATTCTGCCTGCTGATAAAAAAGCCTTTATAAAAATTAAAGAGGAGCCTGAGAAGAAAGATAATCTTTTTGTACGGTATGTTAAGCAGGCAATGAGTGCAATAAAAAAACCGGCAGGTGATCAGAAGGTTAAGAAGAAGGAAGATGATGAATTCACTGATGAAAATGATGATCTGACCGCTAATGTTTCCATTCTGCAGACTACTCAGAGAGTAGACAGAAATGCGGCTTATGATCTTAAAGAGACAAATTTTAAAAAGAATTTTATTGTACCATCATGCTGTAAACCTTTGCCAGGTGATGATGTCTTTGGATTCGTCACAGAAGATGAGGAAGTTGAAGTTCACAAACGTTCATGTCAGACCGGTTTAAAACTTAAATCCAACTATGGTGACAGAATTGTTGATGTAGTCTGGGGAGATTACAGACAGTATTCATTCCTTGCCTCTATAACATTCACCGGAATAGATAGAATTGGTATATTAAGCACCATACTAGCAAAGCTTGCAGAGGATGTAGTATTAAATATTCAAAGCGTTAACGTGTCATCTAATGATGGTATATTTGAAGGTGTGTTTAATGTACACGTCCATAGTGCAGAGGAGGTTAACCAGCTCTGTGCTAAAATAGCAAAAGTGAACGGCGTTAGCACCGTTCACCGATCAAATCTTTAAATATTAACTTGTATTATTTTTTCTTCCTGTTTCTGCCGAAAAATACTGATGTTAACTTTTTAGCTCCGAAAGCAATAAGTGCTGGTTTTGCAATATTCCATGCGGCTGAACCGATGAGTGGTAAATTCGACAAAATAATTTGCGTTACAGTATTATTAAGCCATGGATTACGCACTTTTGTTATAAATGGTGTAACTGAAGTGGAAGAAGAAGTGGACATGTTATCCATTGTCTCCGAAAACTTAGACTTAATTGATGAAGTAACACCCTTTGTAAGCATCGATCCCCAATTGTCGTTTAGATATTGAAGTTGATATGATAAGCGCTGACTTGCAATTTTACGCTCCTCTCTGAAGCGTTTCTTTTCAAGCCGCAGTTCTTCTAACGGGTCTAATTTATACTTACTCATTTGTTACTGGTTTTTTCATCTTTATCATCCTGTTTCAATAGGAAACGTATAATAACATTGGTGAAATTATTCTGCATTGGTTTTCTGATAAACAAAAGTATTATCAATACCAATAATGTGAATGCAGCCACTATTCCAAATCCCAGCCATAGGCTGTCAAGTAGTTCACTCAGGTAAAGCCCTGCTGTAACCAGTATAAAAAGCGATGCTAAAAGACCGGCACCGGCTATTATCAAGCCATATAAAAATGCAGATGAGCCTAAGCTGAATTTTTCAAATGCTTCCAGTTTTCCGAGCTCGAGTGTACTATTGATATATTTTCCTATATCATCCCTCATCTCCTCGAACAGCGTACTTACCTTTTTTTCTTCCATTGTATTCCTTTTTAGAGGATAATATTATTGTTTTGCAAGTTCTTTTTTTGCAATATCAGCAATATCATCAATATCCTCTTTTAAATCCTGAACTTCACTTTTTCCTTTGTATACAGCTGATTTTACATTAGCTCTTACTTTATCGGCAAACTCATTTGCTTGCTCAAGCCACTCTTCTCTTTTGTCAGTTCCCATTATATAACCAACTGCAGCGCCAAGTGCGATACCAATACCTAAACCTAATAATAATTTTGCTTCTGATTTCATAATTTCTGCCTTTAATAGTTTGTTATTTATTGATTAATCTCATTGATATTAAAACTTGATTTTTGGAGAACCTCGCTGTATAACCGTTATAGGGTTCTGTATAAGTAAAACGCTTTATTAACAAAATTGTTTATATAATATATTATTAAATTAATTTGAATCTATTGCTTCACCAAATAGTGTTGCCGATGTAAAACCGGTAATCCTGACTTTTACGAATTCTCCGATTCGATGATTTTTTTTATCGAATATTACAACTTTGTTCTGTTCGTTGCGACCGAATAATTGTTCTCGTGAGCGTTTGGAGAAGCCTTCTATAAGAACATCAAATTCTTTATCCACATCCTTTTCATTGCTTGCTCGTGAAAGTTCGAGCTGAAGATCGATAATTTCTTGCAGGCGACGTGTTTTAATATCTTCAGGTACGTCATCCTCAAGTTTTTTTGCAGCGTATGTACCCGGACGTTCAGAATATTTGAACATAAACGCAGAGTCAAAACCAACCTCTCTCATAAGTGAAAGAGTTTCAAGATGGTCTTCTTCTGTTTCGGAGTGAAAGCCACACATAATATCTGTAGATAGCCCGCAATCAGGAATTATTCTTTTGATTGCTGCTATTCTTTCCATATACCACTCTCTGTTATATCTTCTGTTCATCAGTTTCATCATTCGTGAACTACCCGACTGAACAGGTAAATGTATATAGTTTGCAAGGTTTTTGTATTTTGCAATTGTCTCCAAAGTTTCATCATTCATATCCCAGGGGTGTGAAGTGGTAAATCTGATACGCATTTCCGGAGCTGTTTCTGCTAC
The DNA here is from genome assembly GCA_028683355.1 of Fermentimonas sp. Classification (GTDB taxonomy): domain Bacteria; phylum Bacteroidota; class Bacteroidia; order Bacteroidales; family Dysgonomonadaceae; genus Proteiniphilum. Next base: position 23,574 of record JAQUIZ010000004.1, on the reverse strand, counting down.
CATTGCCAACAGATCATGAAAATCAACTTTTGTTTCTCCTTCCCTATACCTGTATGAATTCACATTTTGTCCTAAAAGTGTAACCTCCCTGAATCCTTTTTCTTGCATATTCTTTAATTCATTCAGGATGCTTTCAGGTTCTCTGCTTCGCTCACGTCCTCTAGTATAGGGTACTATGCAATAAGTGCAGAACTTATCACATCCTCGCATAATTGAGATATACCCTGAGATGTTGCTGCCATTAAGTTTAAGTGGCATTACATCTTTGTAAGTCTCGGTTTTTGAGAGTTCAACATTCATAGCTTTCTCCCCCTGCTCAGCAGCACCCACAAGGTTTGGTAAGTCAAGGTATGCATCCGGGCCCACAACTACATCCACTTTGTGGTTATCAATCAAGTCAGATTTCACCCTTTCTGCCATACATCCCAAAACTCCAATGATGAGATTATCCTTTCTTTTTCTTTTCAGTGAATTAAAATATTCAAGTCTCTGAACCACTTTTTGTTCTGCGTTTTCCCTTATTGAACATGTATTAACGAATATGGCATCTGCCTCGCTCTCTTTTTCAGTAAGACTGTAGCCATCCATTTCCATGATAGATGCAACCACTTCGGTGTCAGCTACATTCATCTGGCAGCCGTAAGTCTCTATGTAAAGTTTCTTGTCTTTTATATCAGGATTCATTATCGCTCTGTTATTTATTAGTAAACTGTGATAATAACACTACTGCTAATAGTTTAGTATTTTTGCTGTCTAAGAAAAGTTAAATACAAAGATTAAAAGCATTTTAAGTTGCATTATAATCATACTTGTCTTATTTTTGTAGTAAGGAAAAAATAAAAATTTTTTCATAGTTAAGGTTTTGGTTAAAGTATCGAGAGTGACTGTGAAGTTGCTCTCGATTTTTTATTACCAAACCTTTATTTTTTACACAAAAAAAGACTATTTTTGTCTTGTTGCAAAATTAATCAAATTATGGAAATAGGCGACCTTATTTATGTAATCCTTCTGTTACTTTTTATGATATTGGGATTTTTTAATGATTCCAAGAAGAAAAAAGAACAGCAAAAACAGCAACAGGAACCGAATCCCAATTTCAAACCTGAGGATAGGGACATGACAAAATCAACTCCACCACTTTTTTCAGAGGATCAACGTAATGAATTTGAATTAGAAAAAGAGAAAAGGTTAAAACAAATAAACAGGGATAAAGAAAAACGAGTTAAGGAGGGGGGATTTGTATTTAAGTCCTCTATGGATCTAATGACCGATTTCAAAAAGGAGTCCTCTTTGGGAAGTTCAATTTACAAGAATGACACAGGTTCATTATATGATCAAGACCCAGAAACACTCGATTCATATAACCCTGAGTTTGATGCCCCTGAAATGCCTGAACTACCTGGTGGTGCCAGTTTTGGGACACATCCTCTGGTTGAAGATCTGCATGGAATTAACCAAAGAAAGGAGTTGGTAAAAGGACTTATTTACAGTGAGATCTTAAAAAGAAAGTATTAAGTAAAATGCTCCACAAATTAATCGGTAAATCAGATAATCAATAAAATAGTAAATAAAAAAATTCTTATGGCTTTAAAATTTATTAGCGCTGAAGAGGCAGCATCACTTGTTAAAGATAATGATAATGTCGGCTTCAGCGGTTTCACTCATGCAGGTTGTCCAAAGGTTGTACCTGTAGCAATTGCCAAACAGGCAGAAGAAGAGCACGCAAAAGGCAATTCTTTCAAAATTGGTGTATTTACAGGTGCCTCTACAGGTGATTCTATCGATGGTTCACTTGCCCGGGCAAAAGCAATTAAATTCCGCACACCATATCAAACTAACAAGGATATGCGTGTAGCATTAAACAATGGGGAATTCGATTTTTTTGATCTACATCTTTCGCAGTTAGCCCAAGAGATTCGTTATGGTTTTCTTGGAAAAATAAATGTAGCAGTTGTTGAGGCTTGTGATGTAACAGAAAATGGTGAGATAGTGCCCACAACGGGAGTAGGGATTACGCCAACTATCTGTCGTTTAGCGGATATTGTAATTGTCGAACTTAATAAAAACGTACCAACCAAGCTTCGCGGAATACATGATATGTATGAATTGCAAGATCCTCCAAAACGTCGTGAAATACCAATTTATGAGGTCCAGAACCGCGTTGGTCTTGAATATGTAAAAGTTGATCCAGCTAAAATATTTGTGGTCGAAACAGATAAAGATGGTGAAGGTGGTGGTTTTGCACCGGTTGACGATGTTACAGCCAGGATTGGAAATAATGTTGCAGAGTTTTTTGTATCAGAACTAAAAGCAGGAAGAATACCTGCACATTTTCTGCCAATTCAGTCAGGTGTAGGAAATATTGCTAACGCTGTTCTAGCTTCAATGGGCAGTAATCCTGCAATTCCTCGCTTCGAAGTGTATACCGAGGTTATTCAGGATGCTGTAATAGATATGATGCAACAAGGTAATATCTCATTTGCAAGCGGCTGTTCACTCACAGTGAGTAACGAGGTATTACACAAGTTTTATGATGATTTATCATTTTTCAAGAATAAACTTGTACTCAGACCATCTGAAATATCAAATAACCCAGGTCTTGCACGCAGATTAGGAATTATTTCTCTTAACACAGCAATCGAAGTTGATATTTTTGGTAATGTAAACTCAACTCATGTTAACGGCACTAAGATGATGAATGGAATTGGAGGGTCGGGCGACTTCACACGTAACTCATACCTCTCCATCTTTCTTACTCCTTCAACTGCTAAGAACGGATCAATCAGCTGCATAGTTCCAAAGGCTACTCATGAGGATCACAACGAACACTCTGTGAAGATTATTGTTTCGGAATATGGAGTTGCCGATCTGAGAGGAAAAGGTCCAAGAAACCGTGCAATAGAAATTATTGAAAAATGTGCACACCCTGATTATCGTCCATTATTGCATGAGTATCTGAATCGTGGCGTTAAAGGTCATATACCTCAGGATATATATTCCTGTTTTGCATTTCATCATGCACTTAAGGAGACAGGAAGTATGATTAATACTGATTTTTCAAAGTATAAAACATTTTAAAAGAAAACGAGTGGTTTAAATCCATTTTGTAAAAACCTAAGAAACTACCGGTAGAAGTAATTAGCTTCGCTGGTAGTTTTTTTATTCTGAATCTTGTACATAAAAAAAGCAGTAACCAAATTAATTATTGGTAACTGCTTGATTTTCTTTTGTCGGGATGAGAAGATTCGAACTTCCGACCCCACGCCCCCCAGACGCGTACTCTAAACCGGACTGAGCTACATCCCGAAAAAGTGACTGCAAAATTACCAATTAGTTTTTAATTACACAAATCAAGTTATCTTCTAAATACACGTTGAGCTATAGTAGTAATGTCTAGTATAGCTCTATTTTTATTTGACTCTATGATATTTTGTCTATATTTTAGTTTTATAAGGGTATAAGAATTGTCCTGTATGGCTCTTATCAAAATCTTATATAAAAGGAGTTTATAAGAGCGAGATAAGAGTCATGTCAGACTAATGTAAGGTAGATGTACATTCTTTGTCTGGAAATATATCTCATTTAATATTAAGTAAACTCATGGAAATTGTATGGCCCTGTTTAAAATATATTATGAATCAATTAGGTATAAGTTGAGAAATATGTTGTTAATTTGCACCTTAAATTTATAAATTAGGAGGATGCCCGTTCTTTTTACATATTTTTTCCGCGTTCCGGGCAATCTCAAAAAAAATATTTCTTCAAATGGCTTATACAGCAAAACAGATAGCCGACTATCTCCATGGAGAAGTTATAGGTAATCAGGATGTTTCCGTTTCAAGTTTTTCAAAGATAGAAGAGGGCAAACCAGGTACAATTTCGTTCCTTGCCAATCCAAAGTATACTTCATTTATCTATACAACTAAAGCTGATATAGTATTGGTTAATGAAGATTTTGTAGCCGAAAAACCAATTGAGGCAACACTTATTAAAGTGAAAAATGCATATACTGCGCTGGCTTCTCTAATGGAGATGGTAAAGAGCAGTACACCTCAAAAGAGCGGCACTGAAAGTATGAGTTTTGTGTCTGACACTGCAGAGGTTGGTGAGAATGTTTATATAGGTGCATTTGCATATATAGGTGAAAATGCTGAAGTAGGTGAAAACAGCAAAATATACCCTCAAGTTTATATAGGGGATAATGTGAAAATTGGAAAAAATACAACTGTCTTTCCCGGAGTAAGAATTTATCACGATTGTGTTATCGGTGACAACTGTATAATTCACTCAGGATCAGTTATAGGTGCGGATGGTTTTGGTTATAGTAAGGAAGATAATATTTATCATAAAATACCACAGCTGGGCAATGTGTTAATAGAAGATGACGTGGAAATTGGAGCCAATACAACTATTGACAGGTCGGTTATGGGTTCTACAATTATCCGCCGTGGTGTGAAACTTGACAACCTTATACAAATTGCTCATAATTGTGAGATTGGAGAAAATACAGCAATGGCTGCTCAGGTTGGAATAGCCGGATCTACAAAGATTGGGGAGAATTGTGTCTTGGGAGGACAAGTAGGTATAGGAGGCCATATTACGATTGGGAAAAATAGTCAGATTGGCGCCCAGTCGGGAATAATCAGTAACACCAAAGAAGAGTCTGAAGTCATGGGATCGCCAGCTTTTCCAGTTAAAAACTTTTTTAAATCGAGTATCATCATTCCCAAGCTTCCCGATATGTACAGGCAATTAAATGCTCTCGAAAGAGAGATTGCTGAACTTAAAAAGAAGTTAGAGCCGATTGACTAAGCAATCGTTTTAATTCTGATTTATAAACATTTTAAATATTGTGACGGAAATTTGTGCATTTGGTTGTATATTTGCACAAATATTGGTGTATTGTGAAAATAATATATAAAAAATTGTGAGACAACAAACATTACAAAACAGCTTCACCCTTAAGGGTATCGGATTGCATACAGGTTTAAATATTGTAGTCACTTTCAATCCTGCCCCGGAAGATCATGGCATTAAAATAAAGAGAGTTGATCTTGAAGATCAACCCATACTGGAGGCGTTGGCAGATCACGTTGTAAACACTCAGCGAGGAACCGTTATAGGGAAAAACAATGTAACAATAAGTACTATTGAACACGGGATGGCAGCATTATATGCCTTTGGAATAGATAATTGCCTTATTGAGGTAAATGCATCTGAATTCCCGATTCTCGATGGCAGTTCAATTGAATATGTTAAAGCAATTAAGAAAGCAGGTATTGTTGAGCAAGATAAGGATAAAGATTACTATATCGTTAGAAAAAAGATTGAGGTTTCTGATCCTGAAACAGGATCTAAACTGACTCTGTTGCCTGATGATTCATTTTGTATCAATTCATTCATCGAGTTTGATTCACAATATATACCAAATCAGTCGGCAACAATGGACAACGTAACCGACTTTGAAACAGAGATTGCACCTTCGCGCACATTTGTATTTGTAAGAGAAATACAAAAACTTCGTGAAGCAGGTCTAATAAAAGGTGGTAATCTGGATAATGCTATTGTAATATACGAGAGAGAACTTCCTCAGGATGAGCTTGATGTGATAGCAGATGAACTTAATGTTCCACGTCAGGATGCCAAGGAGCTGGGTTATCTTAATACCCGGGAGTTAGCGTTTCCAAATGAACCTGCACGTCATAAGTTATTGGATATTATAGGAGATATTGCTTTGATTGGTAAGCCGATTATGGGTCGACTAATTGCCATTCGCCCCGGACACAAAATAAATAATCAGTTAGCCAGACTTATCAGAAAAGATATAAAGCTCAACGAAGTTCAACCTCCTGTATATGATCCAAGTGTAGAGCCTGTTATGGATAATATCAGAATCAGGGAGCTGCTTCCTCACCGCTATCCTTTCCTGATGGTGGATAAGATTATACAGGTGACTGATAAATTCATTGTTGGGGTTAAGAATATCACAACCAACGAACCTTTTTTTACTGGACATTTTCCTCAGGAGCCGGTTATGCCGGGAGTATTACAGGTTGAGGCAATGGCTCAAACAGGAGGACTTCTTGTACTTTCTAAGTTAGATGAACCGGAAAGATATTCTACATATTTTTTAAAGATAGATAATGTCAAATTCAGACATAAGGTGGTTCCCGGAGATACTTTGATATTCCGGGTAGAACTGTCAAGTGAGGTAAGAAGAGGTATCGCAACTATGCGTGGTCTTGCTTTTATAGGAGATAAGGTGATATCTGAAGCTGATTTTACAGCTCAGATAGTGAAAAATAAGTAATAAATAATTTTACCATAAATATGAATAGTATTTCAAATTTGGCATTTGTACATCCGGAGGCTAAACTTGGAGATGATGTTGTTGTTGAGCCATTTGCATACGTAGATAACAATACTGAGATAGGAGACGGAACAAGAATTATGTCTCATGCAACAGTGCTTTCCGGTTCCCGAATAGGTAAGAACTGTACTATATTTCCACATGCTACAATTGCAGGTATTCCACAAGATCTTAAGTTTCAGGGTGAAGATACTATTGCTGAAATCGGAGATAATACTACTGTAAGAGAATGTGCAACTGTTAATAGAGGAACAGCATCCAAAGGATTTACAAAAGTCGGTAAAGATTGTCTTATTATGGCCTACAGCCATGTTGCGCACGATTGTGTTGTTAACGACAATGTTATAATTGGTAACTCTACTCAACTGGCCGGAGAGGTCGAAATTGACGATTATGCAATTCTTAGTGGTGGAACTCTTGTTCATCAGTTCTCACGAATAGGTGCACACACTATGATACAGGGAGGATCAAAAGTATCAAAAGATATTCCACCATATATTATGGTTGGGAGGGAACCGATTATTTATGTGGGGTTGAATGTGGTGGGACTTCGTCGTAGAGGTTTCTCCAGTGAACAGATCAACTCTATCCAGGAGATGTACAGGTTTATATATCAGTCTGGTCTGAATGTTACTCAGGCAACTGAGAAGATCGAGAGTGAACTGCCTGAAAGTGAAGAACGTCAGGTGATATTAGATTTTATTCGTATGTCAAACCGCGGAATTGTTCGTGGCAATATGGAGGGATAAAAATATGCCTCAAATATATTATCCGGCTGAGTGGTTTCCTCATAGCTGTATTCAGATCACATGGCCACACTCAGGAACTGATTGGGCTGATGTTCTTGAAGAGGTTACATTGAGCTATTTAACTCTATCAAAAGAGATCCTCAAAAGAGAAAAACTGTTGGTTGTCATCCCACGTGGATTCAATTTACACTCCTATTTTACAGAAGAAGAACAGGTTAATTTAATATGTGCTGAGATTGACAGCAATGATACTTGGGCACGAGATCACGGAGCAATATCGGTCTTCGTGAATGGAAAGCCTGTATTATTGGATTTTGGATTTAATGGCTGGGGATTGAAGTTTGCTTCAAACTATGACAATCAGATTACCAGCAGGTTATTTGAGGAGTCAATATTTAACAAATCAGTTAATTATCAAAATCATCTTAACTTCATCCTGGAGGGTGGGTCTATTGAGTCAGACGGAAAGGCTACTATATTAACCACTTCCAAATGCCTTTTAGCCCCTAATCGCAATCAACCTATGACGAAAGGTCAGATTGAAGATTATCTCAAACAGACTCTGGGAGCAGAAAGAGTATTATGGCTTAATAACGGATATCTTGCAGGTGATGATACTGACAATCATGTTGATACTCTGGCACGCTTTTGTAATGAAAATACTATTGCATATGTAAAATGTGATGATGTTAGTGACGAACATTATTCCGAACTGAAAGCAATGGAGGAAGAACTTGAGACATTTGTTACAAGTACAGGTGAAAAGTACCACCTGGTAGCACTTCCTATGGCTGATGCTCTTTATGGTGACAGCGGCCGCTTACCCGCTACATATGCCAATTTTATAATACTTAATGATGCAGTTTTGGTTCCTACATACGGGTCAACCAAAGATCAGATTGCAAGTAAGTTATTACAAGAGGTGTTTCCTGATCGGGAGATTGTGGGAATTGATAGCAGGCCTTTTATTAAACAACACGGGTCGCTACATTGCCTGACAATGCAATTACCAGCAGGATTTTTATAAGCATCTTTATACTCTTGTTTTCAATTTTCAAGATTAATAAAAACAAAGAGTGTAAATTTGATGTTAATACTAAAGGTGTATCACTAGAATTTTCATTTCAATTTAATTTATTATGAAGGTTGGAATAATTCAACAGGCAAACAGTGCAGATATAGCAGAAAATATCCAAAAGTTAAAAGGGAAAATCAGACAACTTGCAAATGATGGTGCAGAGCTGATTGTGATGCAGGAGCTTCATAACGGACTATATTTTTGCCAGACCGAAGATACTGAAGTTTTCGACCAGGCAGAAGCCATTCCGGGGCACTCAACCGATACTTTTGGTGAAATAGCTAAAGAGCTGGGTGTTGTAATTGTACTCTCTCTCTTTGAGAAAAGAGCAGCCGGACTTTATCATAACACTGCTGTAGTATTGGAGAAGGATGGATCCATAGCGGGCGTTTACCGTAAAATGCACATTCCGGATGATCCGGCTTATTATGAGAAGTTCTATTTTACTCCCGGTGATCTGGGTTTCAATCCAATTGATACCTCTGTAGGTCGACTTGGAATTTTGGTTTGCTGGGATCAGTGGTATCCTGAAGCTGCTCGCTTAATGGCAATGTCAGGTGCCGAAATTCTGATTTATCCAACTGCAATAGGGTGGGAGTCAACAGACACTGAAGATGAGAAGCAGCGTCAGTTAGATGCATGGACTACCATCCAGCGTGGTCACGCTATAGCTAATGGTATTCCCGTTGTTTCTGTAAACCGTACCGGTTACGAGTCAGATCCTTCTGGTCAGACAAATGGAATTCAGTTTTGGGGTAATAGTTTTATTTGCGGTCCTCAAGGTGAAATTCTATTCGAAGCAGATGAAAAAGAAATTACTCAGATAGTTGAAATAGATAAAAAAAGGACAGAGAATGTAAGACGCTGGTGGCCCTTTTTCCGCGATCGCCGTATAGATGAATATGGAAAGTTGACTAAACGTTGGATTGATTAAAACATTCGTTTATTGAACAGTATATACAAAATAAGGGCGGACCATTAATTGCCCGGCCTTAAAATTGAAAGTACACTAAGAAAAATTATCTTCGTCCTGATGAGCTTCTGCCTGAATCCGAATTTCTACTGCTACTGCTTGTAGATCCTGCAGAACTGCTCCTGGTATTATTTGAAGAAGAACTTGACCTTACGGTAGAACTTCTGTTATTGCTACTTGTAGTACTTTGAGTTCTTACATTTGAACTTCTATTGCTTGAGGAACTTCTTGAAGGACTAACTCTTGAGCTGTTATTGCTGCTTGAAGAGCTTTGAGATCTTACTGTTGAGTTCCTGTTTGTAGAAGAACTTCTGTTAGTAGGATTGACAGTTGTATTCCTGTTAGCAGGAGTAGTTCTTGAAGGACTTACCCGACTGTTATTATTGTCTCTTGTTGAACTTTGTGATCTTACATTAGAATTCCTGTTAGTGGAAGAACTTCTGTCGTTAGGGCTTACTGTAGCGTTCCTGTTTGTAGAAGAGCTTCTGTTTGTTGGATTAACTGTTGTGTTCCTGTTTGTGGAAGAACTTCTATTATTTGGATTTACTGTGGCGTTCCTGTTAGTACCGCTTTCAGGACGATATACACTTACAGCATTGTTATTTACCCGCGTATTTCTTGCAGAGCGATTATTTGTACTCTCCAATG
>JAQUIZ010000004.1:3018-13656 GCA_028683355.1 Fermentimonas sp. | reverse complement strand
GAAGAACTTCTATTATTTGGATTTACTGTGGCGTTCCTGTTAGTACCGCTTTCAGGACGATATACACTTACAGCATTGTTATTTACCCGCGTATTTCTTGCAGAGCGATTATTTGTACTCTCCAATGTGCGAACTGTGGCTCTTCTTCCGGTAGTTTGTTCAAACTCTCTTGCTGTAGGACCGCTATAATAACGGTTGTCATTATAGACATATGTATTGTTGATTATTGTAGTTCGGTTATAAATAGCCGGACTGTATCTGTTGTAATATCTTCTCATATTACGGTGATACATGTATCTGTGAGGCAGGAATGTCCAGTAATTTCCGGGTATATTTATATTAATATTTATGTTTATGCCTGGTCCCATTGGTGCCCAACCGTAGTATCCACCTCCACTTCTCCAGCTAACCCAAGCAGGTGCCCACTCATATCCGGGTATCCATGCCCATCCGTAATAGTCGTCGTAATACCATCTTCCGTAGTGGAAAGGAGCCCATCCCCATGTGTAGTCAGATACCCATGTATTACCGTAATCAGTCATTACCCAGTAGCCATTTGTAGCATACGGATGAAAGTCTCTCCCCACATTAGGAATCCACACGCGGCCATAACGTCCGTTGTTGATCCATCTGCCATGAGGTCTTAGTTCATTATAGAACACGTTGAAATTCACTCCTCCGCGATTGTAATCGTCGTAATAATACTCGTCCTCGTAATAATCATCGTATCCTTGAGAATATACTTCTCTTGTGGAGAAACATGATGTTAATAGCAAGGCTAGTATCGCTAGAGTGATCGGGTGTTTTAATGCTTTTGCTTTCATATCCGTAGTCTTTAAAAAGTGGAACTTCATTTATTTAACACTAAGACCTCATTTTAAGAAAATAGTTTAACACTAATCTGCGCGATAATTGCTTGTCTCCACGGAATGGCACAAAAAAAGCTGCCAGATTTCATTTGACAGCTTTATATTCTATTTATTAAGTGCAATTACATGAATATTAAAATACCTGGTCGATACCTGAGAATCCCATAAAAGCCATTGCTATAATTCCTGCAGTAATAAGAGCAATTGGGATGTCTTTCATAGCTTTAGGTACTTTAGTTAAAGCAAGTTGTTCGCGTATACTGGAGAAGATTATGATTGCAATTGCATATCCTATTGCTGTAGCTACAGCATATATGACAGATTCAAGCAGATTGAAATCTTTTTGTATTACAAGTATTGCAACACCCAGAATTACACAGTTAGTTGTAATAAGTGGCAGGAAAACTCCCAATGCTTCATAAAGAGCAGGAGTTGTTTTTTTTAGTACTATTTCAACCATCTGTACAAGAGAGGCAATTACAAGTATAAATGTTATTGTCTGCAGATACTGCAGATTAAAAGGTTCCAGAATTCCTTTTTGAATAAGATAAGTAACAATTGTTGAGATAGTCAGAACAAACATTACAGCAATTCCCATTCCAATAGCAGTATCCACTTTCTTTGATACACCCAGAAACGGGCATATTCCAAGAAACTGAGAAAATACTACGTTATTAACAAATATTGCTACTATTATAATTCCTATTAGTTCCATAATATATTATTAGTTAGTTTGTCTTTTACTCTGGATAGTATTGAAGATTGATATCAGGTAGCCCAGAGCAATAAATGCGCCCGGTGCGAGAATAAATAAAAGTGAACCGTACTCTTCAGGAAAAATATTAAAAGAAAATATTGTACCGGCACCTAAAAGTTCTCTGACTGACCCAAGTAATGTGAGTGATAGTGTAAACCCTAAGCCCATACCTGCTCCATCGAAAATAGAAGAAATCACGCTGTTTTTTGCTGCAAACGCTTCGGCCCTGCCTAATACAATACAGTTCACAACAATCAGAGGAAGAAAAATACCCAGACTCTCAGCCAAAGCAGGTACATATGCGTTCATAAGCATCTCAATAACAGTAACAAATGTTGCAATTACCACGATAAATGCAGGGATTCTCACCATATCCGGAATCACGTTCTTTAACATTGAAATAACTGCATTCGAGCATATTAAAACAAACATAGTTGCCAGTCCCATACTCATTCCGTTAATTGCGGAACTTGTAGTTGCCAGAGTAGGACACATCCCAAGCAGTAAGACGAATATTGGGTTCTCTTTTATTACTCCGTTAAGCAGTACTTTAAAGTTTTTATTCATTGCTTATTTCCTCCTCTGTTAGTTCATCTTTTTCTGTTATAATATTTTTATCACTCGTTTCAGGTTCTGTGGTGCCTGTGTTTTCATCCCATTCACCTTCTGTAGCTCCAGTGTTTGCATCTGAATTACTTTGAGCATAGGCACTGTAAGCTTTGTTGACTGCGTCTAAGAAAGCTCTAGACGTTATCGTGGAAGCAGTAATGGCATCTATTGTCCCACCGTCATTTTTAACGGTAAGTAAGCCCTCCGCAAGATCTCTGTCGATAATTGATTGTGACGGTTTTGTTGTATCCTTAAACCAAACATCCATTTTCGACCCCAAACCAGGTGTCTCCGCATGCTGTAGAATAGCGTAGTTCACAACTTTGTCATTTACATCAAACCCTACCATGATCTGGAAATCTCCTCCAAAACCAGCTGCACTGCTATTAATTGCGAACCCTACTATCTCATCACCTTTTTTAGCCGGGTAAACAAGTAGTGAGTCGCCTCTTCCATCAGGCATTAAATAAGCTTCATCAATTGGGTTATTATCAAATTCAGGAACAACATCTCCAATTGCATTCTGTAGTTTCATCGCTTTAGCAACAGCAATTGGTTCAGCTGTAAGTTTATTTACCTGTGCAAGTAGAACTGCTACCGTCAGACAGATGACAGAAAGCGAAAGAAACATATTCTTAAAAGTTGATTTTAATTTAGCCATTTTTTACTACCTCCCCGAATCTTTTTGGTGATGTGTAATTATTGATTAAAGGTGTAAAGGCATTCATTAGTAATATTGCAAATGACACACCTTCGGGGTAAGCTCCCCATAGTCGTATTGCGACTGTTATAAATCCTATGCCGCATCCGTAAATAATCATACCTTTTTTAGTCATAGGTGATGTTACATAGTCGGTTGCCATAAAAACGGCTCCCAGCATCAGCCCTCCCGAAAAAATATGTATTAACGGATTATATAATGGTATTGGATTAAAAATATATATAATACCTGTGAAGAGAGCTACAGTAACCAATATCGAAATAGGGATATGCCATGTTATAACTCTTTTCCAAAGTAGATAAATTAATCCCAGTAATATTGCAATAACACTCATTTCTCCAAGCGAACCTGCCTCAAATCCCAGAAACATTTCTTGCAAAGATGGCAATAGCTCAGGTGCATATTTAATGTTACTTAGTACTGTAGCTGAACTTACTGCATCTGCAGCTTCTGATAATGCAGTTGCAGGCCATGTTGTCATCTGAGCAGGGAAAGAAATCAACAGAAATATACGTCCTGCAATTGCAGGATTAAAAATATTGTTACCAAGTCCTCCGAATGACAGTTTAACTACTCCAATTGCAAAAAGGCATCCAAGTGCCAGAATCCATATAGGTAAGTTTGAAGGAACATTAAATGCAAGCAACACTCCTGTTATGATAGCAGAGCCATCTAAAACAGTCGGTTTTTTCTTCATAATATATTTTACGATGAGATATTCAAATCCCATGCAAAACAGAACCGAACACACTGTAATAACTAATGCGTCAAGCCTGAACACGTAAAGTGCTGTCAAAAGCGCCGGAATCAGCGCAATGAGAACATGATACATGTTTTTTTCAATACTGTCACCGCTATGCACGTGTGGTGATGGCGAGACAATTAATTTGTTTTCCATATCCTACTTAAATCTGCTTTAATTTTTTCTTGCTCTGATAATTGTATTAACCCTGCCTTTGCCTAATTTGATGTAATCGAGAAGGGGGCGGTTAGAAGGGCAGGTATAGCTGCAGGAGCCGCACTCAATACAATCTGTTATATTATTTGTTTCTGCCCGATCCCATACCTCATATTCTGTAAGATTCATCAGCAATGTAGGGTTTAGTCCCATTGGACAAACACTGATACATTTTGAACAACGTATACAGTCTCTCATAGCCTTTCGTTTCGCTTCCAGTGTAGGGATTATCAATATACCTGAAGTACCTTTGGTGACAGGAATCTCTACACTTGCAATTGCTTTTCCCATCATAGGTCCCCCACTTACGATCTTGCCGGTTGTTTCGGGTAACCCTCCCGCTTTCTCAATAAGATTATTAAGAGGTATACCAACTCTTGACAGAATATTCATAGGTTGTTTCACATCTTTACCTGTCACGGTAACCACCCTTTCTACAAGTGGTTTGTTTTTTTGCACCGCTTCATATATTGCGAATATACTTCCAACATTCTGAACTACTGCTCCAACAGATATAGGTAGAGCGCCACTGGGCACCTGTCTTCCTATTAATGCATCAATAAGTTGTTTTTCACCACCTTGAGGATATTGAACTTTAAGTTCTTCAATTGAAATATTGGGGAAAGATTTAACTAACTGCCTGAATCTTGATATAGCATCTTTCTTATTATTCTCGATTCCAATAATTGCTCTGTTAACCTTTAATGCCTTCATCACGATGGTTGTACCTACCAGGATCTCTTCGGTTTTCTCAAGCATTAACGCATGGTCGGAAGTAAGATAAGGCTCGCATTCAACCCCGTTTATTATTAAAACCTCAGGTTTTGTACCCGGGGGAGGTGTAAGTTTTACATGAGTAGGGAATGTAGCACCACCCATACCCACAACACCTGCTTTTGAGATTTTTTCAAGAATCTCTTCAGAAGATAAATTGAATTCTCGTTTTATATTATTGCTTCTGTCTACAGATTCCTCCCATTCATCTCCTTCTGTTTTAATAAAAATTGCATCCCGCCTGTATCCGCTGGAATCAAGTGCTTTATCAATTTTAAGTACAGTTCCTGAAACAGGTGAGTGAATGTTGGCCGATACGTAGCCGACTGATTTGCCTATTTGAGTTCCTACTTTTACTTTATCTCCCTTTTTCACAATAGGCTGGCAAGGAGCTCCAATGTGCTGAGACAACGGTATTATCACCTGTTCAGGAATATCAATTTGTTGTATTGATTTTCCTGCCGATATTTTATTCTCCTTAGGATGAATACCGCCAATTCTGAATGTTTTTAACATATAGTTTATTTCTTACAGATTAAGATTAAGCTGTTATTGTAGCTGTCTCTTCTATTTGTGTTCCCGGTTTATCTTTTTTAGGAGGAAAGTTGAGCTCCAGTATGGAATTTGTCGGACAAACTGGTACACATTTGCGGCATAGACGGCATTTGTCATCTATGATATATGCAAGGTTATTTTCGATTGTTATAGCCTCGAACGGACAAACCTGCTGGCATTTTGTACAGCCTATACATGCTACTTCGCATGATTTCTTAGCTACCCCTCCCTTTTCTTCATTGACGCAGCTTACATAGATACGGCGTGATTTGGGACCCTGCTTTCTCAGTTCTATAATGTCTTTCGGACAAGCTTTTACACATGCTCCACATGCTGTACATTTATCTTCTACTACTTCCGGTAACATAGTTAACGGATTAATATGTATTGCATCGAAAGTGCATGATTCAACACAATCACCCAGACCCAGACACCCAAAAGAGCAACCTGTATCTCCACCATAAAGTGCAGATGCTATCGTACAGTTTGAAACTCCGTCATATAGATTTGTTCGTGGGCGACTTTCGCATGTGCCGCTACATCTGACCACAGCAATCTTTTTAACCGCAACCGGTGCTTTTCGTCCAAGTATTTCTGCAACACGGTCCATAGTGGCCTGACCTCCAACTGGACAGTAGAGATCATCCATAGTTTCAGCTTTCACGCATGCAGCTGCAAAAGATGCGCATCCGGGAAAACCACAACCACCACAGTTAGCTGCTGGTAAAGAGTCCTGGACCTCCTGTATGCGAGGATCTTCTTCTACTTTAAATTTCTGTCCCACCATGTAGAGTATTGCAGCGCTTCCAGCGCCAATAGCTCCAAGTGTTGCAACGGCAGTTAGTAATACACTCATATTATTAATTTGTTTTTTTAATACTGAATTTAAACGAATTCGCCATTTTGTTTCTTAACAGATACAGGATTAAATAATAGGGTGCCAAAGCAATTATTGAGCTTAATGCAGCTTCAGTTTCACTCAGTTTTAAATAGTTTAATGATAGTACCAGTATGGAGATTAAAATTATAAGGGGTGTTGCAAATGCCCATAGAACAGCATTATAGCCTATTGATTCCTTACCTTCAATAATCACCAGTTCTTTTTCGTTGAACTGACCCGAAGAGTCTGAAATATTAACAAGCTTTTCTTTTGAATCAGCAGCCATACACGCAGCTTTAGCATGACAGGCACTGCATGCCGACTTTTGAATAATACGAACGGTTATTTGATCTCCGCTGATTTTTTCGATAATTCCTTCGTGCTCAATCATGAAGCCAAGTGAAATAGATCTTTATTTAACTCTGTTTCTTATTTGACAGCAAAGTTACAGATTATTTTCGTGATTATTAAAAATATTATTGAACATAAATGGGTTAGTGTTGTTAATATAGGTTTACAAAAACCCCAATTCAGATTGTTAATTTAACAGACCCTGTATATCCGGTACTTTTAAATTATATAACCAGCCATCAATACGAACTTTTCCCATCCTATTTTGTTAAAAAGTCAAGCATTATCTTGATAAACTTATTATTTAAAATATTTTAATACTATAATCCGTATGATATTTGATATTGACATTATTCGTAAAGTATATGAGCAACTGCCAGAAAAGATAAAACAGGTAAGAGAAGCTCTGCAACGCCCGTTGACATTAACAGAAAAAATTCTTTTAACGCATCTTTCCCCAGATGTTCCAATTAAAAATTACAAACGTGCCGGTGATTATGTAAATTTTGCACCGGACAGGGTAGCAATGCAAGATGCCACTGCACAGATGGCATTGCTCCAGTTAATGAATTCAGGGCGTACAAGCGTTGCTGTACCTTCCACAGTTCATTGTGATCACCTTATACAGGCATATAAAAATGCAGAAACCGATTTGGAAACTGCAAATATAACCAACAGAGAGGTTTATGAATTCCTGCGGGATGTATCTAATAAGTATGGAATTGGTTTTTGGAAACCGGGTGCAGGAATTATTCATCAGGTAGTTCTTGAAAACTATGCTTTTCCAGGAGGGATGATGATTGGAACAGACTCTCACACACCAAACGCCGGTGGTCTAGGAATGATTGCAATTGGTGTTGGAGGAGCTGACGCTGTTGATGTAATGGCAGGTTTGCCATGGGAGCTGAAAATGCCAAAGATTATAGGAGTTAAACTTACAGGCAAACTCTCCGGATGGAGTGCCCCGAAAGATGTAATCTTGAAAGTGGCAGGCATCCTCACTGTAAAGGGTGGTACAAATGCTGTAATAGAATACTTCGGCGAAGGTGCAAAAACACTTTCAGCAACAGGAAAAGGTACTATATGCAATATGGGTGCAGAAGTAGGTGCTACTACCTCTATTTTTCCATTTGATGATAAATCTGCTGATTATTTAGAACAAACTTCGCGTAAAGAAGTTGCTGATGAAGCACGTAAAATAATGGAACACCTTCAGCCAGACCCTGAAGTTGTTGCAAATCCAGAAAAGTATTACGATCAGCTGATCGAAATCAATTTATCAGAACTAGAACCACATATAAACGGTCCATTTACACCTGATGCTGCTTATACAATTTCAGAATTTGGAGAAGCGGTAAAGACGAACAACTGGCCACGCAAAATGGAAGTTGGTCTTATAGGTTCATGCACTAACTCATCGTATGAAGATCTTACCAGAGCAGTTTCAATAGTAAAGCAAGCGGGTGATGAGCATGTTCCAGTTAAAGCACAGTTTTTAATAAATCCCGGGTCTGAACAGATACGTTATACTGCAGAACGAGATGGAATACTGCAGATATTTGAAGATGCCGGAGCCACAATAATTGCAAATGCTTGCGGTCCCTGTATCGGACAATGGAAACGGGACGATGATGTAAAAGATCGTGAAAACTCTATAGTCACATCATTCAACAGAAACTTTGCAAAAAGGAATGACGGTAATCCAAATACACATGCTTTTGTAACTTCCCCCGAGCTGGTAGCTGCGCTAACTATTGCAGGTGATCTTTGTTTTAATCCATTGACTGACACTTTGGAAAACGAAAAGGGTGAAATGGTTAAGCTAAAAGAGCCAACCGGTTTTGAGATGCCCCCAAAGGGATATGAAGTTAAAGATGCCGGTTATATTGAACCTGCAAAAAATGGGCACGAGATAAATATTTCTATCGATCCTGGTTCAAATCGTCTGCAAAAGCTCGAACCTTTCCCTGCCTGGGATGGTGAGGATTTAAAAGATCTGCCTCTGCTGATAAAAGTAAAAGGTAAATGTACTACAGACCATATATCGATGGCCGGTCCATGGCTTCGTTTCAGGGGTCATCTTGACAATATTTCTGATAATATGCTTATTGGTGCAGTGAATGTTTTTAATGATAAAACTAATGCTGTGCTAGATCCTGAAGCAAATGAATATATTAATGTTCCCAAACTGGCACGTAAATTTAAATCTAGCGGATTAGGTTCTATAGTTGTAGCAGAAGAAAACTATGGCGAAGGATCAAGTCGCGAACATGCTGCAATGGAACCAAGACATCTTAATGTTAAGGTTATACTTGTAAAGTCATTCGCAAGAATCCACGAGACAAATCTTAAAAAGCAGGGAATGCTTGCCCTTACGTTTGTTAATAACGACGATTACAATAAAATACAGGAAAGAGACAAAATCTCAATTTTAGGACTTAAAGATTTTGCTCCGGGTAAAGATCTTACTGTTCAGCTTATTCATACAGATGGAACAACAGATACTTTCAAGGCTTCACATACATATAATGAACAGCAGATTGAGTGGTTCAGAGCCGGAAGTGCATTAAATGCTATGAAGTAACTTACAAACCAGAAATAATATACCAATGCAGATAACAAAACAGGCCGATGAATTAATTGTACCGGATAATCCAATCATACCCTTTATTGAAGGTGATGGTATTGGTAAAGAAATTACCCCTTTTGTACAAAAGATTATCGATGCGGCAGTAGAAAAGTCATTTGGCAGTAAAAGAAAAATAGACTGGGTTGAAGTTCTGGCCGGCGAGAAAGCATTTAATGAAGTAGGGACCTGGCTTCCGGATGAAACAGTAGAAGCATTCCGTAAAAACATAATTGGAATAAAAGGACCACTTACAACCCCTGTGGGTGAGGGTATAAGGTCATTGAACGTAGCTTTAAGGCAAGAACTGGATTTATATGTTTGCTTGAGACCCGTGCGCTGGTTCAAAGGGGTAGCAACTCCACTCCTGCATCCCGAAAAGGTGAGTGTAACTATTTTCCGTGAGAATACTGAGGATATTTATGCAGGTATTGAATGGGCTGCAGGTACATCTGAAGCAAAAAAGTTCTTGAATTTTCTTCAGGATGAAATGGGTGTAAATAAAATACGATTCCCCGAAAGTTCATCGTTTGGAGTAAAACCTGTATCCAGGGAAGGGACTGAGCGTCTGGTGCGTGCATCTATTGAATATGCAATAAAAAACAGGCTGCCATCCGTTACACTTGTTCATAAAGGTAATATTATGAAGTTTACAGAGGGTGGATTCAAGAAATGGGGCTATGATCTTGCTGAACGTGAATTCCCGGAACAGACATTTACCGAACACCGATTCAATCAGATAAAAATTGAGAAAGGTTTAAACAAAGCAGTTGAAATGTATAATGAAGCTGTTAGTTCAGGAAGAGTGTTTATTAAGGATGTTATTGCAGATGCCTTTCTGCAAAACACACTATTGAAACCTGAGGAATATTCAGTTGTTGCAACTTTAAACCTCAATGGCGATTATATCTCAGATCAATTGGCTGCCATGGTTGGTGGCATAGGCATTTCACCGGGTGCAAATATAAATTACCATACAGGGCATGCTATATTTGAAGCTACGCATGGAACAGCACCTGACATTGTAGGGAAAAACATTGCAAATCCCTGCTCCATGCTGTTATCCGGAGTTATGATGCTAGATCACATGGGATGGAGTGAGGCAGGAAAACTAATTACATCATCACTCGAAAAGCTTTTTGAGAATGGATATGGTACACCTGATCTCACGAGATTCATGGAGAATGGTAAGCCACTTTCTACTTACGAGTTTTCAAAAAAGGTCATTGAAAACTTGTGATCTAAAGGCCATTAGTGTAATGGTCTTTTAATTTCAAAATATTTATTATTTAATTTTTCAGATTTAATAAACAAAATTGGTGTTACCAATGTTAAAAATAGAACTGTAATTAGTACCTGCAGACAATATAAGAATCAAAAACAAATAGAACTTTGAAAATATGAACAATGAAGATTTAACAAAGATCCTTTCGGATTCAATAGCGTTTACAAGCAATATAGATAAAGATCTTTTTACTAAAATGGGTGTTAAGCGGGGACTGCGCAATGAAGATCATTCAGGTGTTCTTGCCGGACTC
>JAQUIZ010000004.1:0-3008 GCA_028683355.1 Fermentimonas sp. | reverse complement strand
TGTTGTCGGATACGAACGACAAGAGGATGGCTCACTAAAACCAATACCCGGAAAACTTTACTATAGAGGAATTGATGTTGAAAAGTTGGTTGCAGGTATTCAAAGTGAAAATCGATTAGGATTTGAAGAGACTATATTTCTCCTGCTTTCTGGTCGTCTGCCTCGCAAGGAGGAGCTGGAAGCCACCAAAAGCCTCATTGCAGAAACAATGCCGCTTAATCATAAGGCAACGATGAATATTCTTGCTCTTCAAGGAAAAAATATAATGAATATTCTGGCAAGAAGTGTACTGGAACTGTATTGTTATGATGAGAATCCAGATGATATTTCACCAAACAATCTTATACATCAATCTATAAATCTAATTGCAAAGTTTCCTACTATAATTGCTTATGCTTATCAGGTATTAAGACATGATCTTCGTGGCAGATCACTGCACGTTCGTCTTCCTGATCCTAAAAAATCAGTTTCGGAAAACTTCCTTTTTATGATGAAGGGACGTAATAAATATACCGAGCTTGATATTAAAATTCTTGATCTGGCTTTAATACTGCATGCAGAACATGGTGGTGGTAACAACTCCACTTTCTCTGTTCGTGTAACAAGTTCTACCGAGACAGATACATATTCAGCCATAGCTGCAGGTATCGGTTCATTAAAAGGACCGCTTCATGGTGGTGCAAATGTTAAAGTTATGGGAATGCTGGCAGACATGAAAGAAAATATTTCCGACTGGAAAGATGCCAGTCAGGTGGATGAATATATCAGAAAGATTTTGAGAAAGGAAGCATATGACAGAACCGGACTAATTTATGGCTTAGGACATGCTGTTTATACGATAAGCGACCCGCGCACCGGATTGCTCAAAGAGATGGCCAGGGACTTAGCTAAGGAAAAGGGTCGCGATGAAGAATTTGCCCTTATGGAACTGATAGAGAACCGTATTGTGGAAATATTCATGGAGTCAAAGAAACCTACAGCAAAGGGTAATGTATGTGTGAATGTTGATTTCTATTCAGGTTTCGTGTATGATGCAATTGGATTGCCGTCAGAAGTTTTCACACCACTATTTGCCATGGCTCGCATAGTGGGCTGGTCGGCTCACCGTATTGAAGAGATGAACTTCTCAAGCAAACGACTAATTCGTCCTGCCTACAAGAATGTTCGTGAATTACAGGATTTTATACCCTTGAATGAGAGAAAGTAAAAATAAAAAATGCAGAAAATAAAAGTAGATAATCCGGTAGTCGAGCTGGATGGTGATGAAATGACACGTATAATATGGTCATTTATAAAAGAAGAACTTATTTTACCATATATCGACCTAGATATAAAATATTTCGATTTAAGTATTCAGCATCGGGATGCCACTGATGATAAAGTGACAGTAGATGCCGCAGAAGCTATAAAAAAATATAATGTAGGAATAAAGTGTGCTACCATAACGCCTGATGAAGCACGAGTTGAGGAATTCGGACTAAAGAAGATGTGGAAATCACCAAATGGCACAATCCGTAATATTGTTGGAGGTACTGTTTTCAGGGAACCGATAATATGTAGTAATATACCGCGCTATGTACAGGGGTGGACAAAACCTATTATCATCGGACGCCATGCGTTTGGAGATCAGTACAGGGCAACTGATACAGTAATTAAAGGAAAGGGAAAGCTTACAATGACATTCACAGCTGAAAATGGTGAAACCAAAAGCTGGGAGGTGTATGATTTCCAGGGTGATGGTGTTGCAATGGCAATGTACAATACTGACGAATCTATTTATGGCTTCGCACGATCCTCCTTTCAGATTGCCTTAAAAGAGAACTATCCGTTATATATGTCCACAAAAAATACTATTTTGAAGGCTTATGATGGCCGTTTCAAAGATATTTTTCAGGAGGTTTATGAGAATGAGTTCAAGGAACAGTTCGAAAAGGCAGGACTCACCTACGAGCACCGGTTGATTGATGATATGGTTGCTTCTGCCATGAAATGGAACGGAGGTTTCGTATGGGCATGTAAAAACTATGATGGTGATGTGCAGTCCGACACAGTTGCACAAGGTTTTGGATCACTGGGAATGATGTCCTCTGTATTAATTACTCCTGATGGAAAAACTGTTGAAGCAGAAGCTGCTCATGGTACTGTTACCAGGCACTATCGTCAGCACCAGCAGGGT
Organism: Fermentimonas sp.; assembly: GCA_028683355.1. Taxonomy (GTDB): domain Bacteria; phylum Bacteroidota; class Bacteroidia; order Bacteroidales; family Dysgonomonadaceae; genus Proteiniphilum. The sequence goes on along the minus strand of JAQUIZ010000004.1, from coordinate 832 downwards.
AAGGAGACAAGTACCAATCCAATAGCCTCAATCTTTGCATGGACCAGGGGACTTGCTCATAGAGGTAAGCTCGATAATAATCAGCCTCTGATTGATTTCTGTGAAAAGCTGGAAAAGGTATGTATTGAGACTGTTGAGGGAGGAGAAATGACAAAAGACCTGGCAATGCTTGTTCATGGTCCTGATGTTTCACGTGAAAGCTGGCTTACTACAAGAGAGTTTTTGGAAGCATTGAAAAGAAATCTGGATTCTAAGTTCAATTAGGAAAAAGTTTGATAAAGAGCCTGACATTATAAACTTTCGGATTGTAAATTCTTTTAGTCAAATTGTCCTATATAACTAAATCTGGGCGGCTCATTTGAGCCGCCCAGATCTTTTTAAACAATTAAATTATAATTACAATAAATGAGAAGCCATTTTAAAATTTCAATTAATCCTCTTTTTCCTGTTCCTCGTACTCTTTGAGAAGCTTTTCCTGTACATCAGACGGCACCAGTTCATAGCTTGCGAATTTCATTGAGAAAGAACCTCTTCCACCTGTAATTGAACTCAATGAAGTAGAATAGGTATTCATTTCTTTCAAAGGAACCTTGGCGTTCAATTTTTCAAATCCCCTTTCGCTTTCCATACCCATAATTATGGCACGGCGACCCTGCAGGTCACTCATTACATCACCCATGTAATCACCCGGTACAGAGACAGTTACATTGTATATAGGCTCAAGGATTTTAGGAGAAGCATTTTTAAAAGCAGTACTAAATGCATTTCTGCCTGCAAGCATGAAAGAAATTTCATTTGAGTCAACCGGGTGCATCTTGCCGTCATAAACAAT
>JAQUIZ010000184.1 GCA_028683355.1 Fermentimonas sp. | reverse complement strand
GGCGGCATCGGGTGGCGGTCTGTGGTTGTAGACGATGACACGAAACCATGGGGATGGAAAATAGTTATGTCAGTTGTTGAAGGTAATGATTTGGGGGAAGTAACATGAGCTGGGTTATTTTATCGGAGGAGATGGGCACAGCGGTATTATCTCGGTTTGTTGATACCATCCCGGAATGCACGGTCGCTATCGTCGGGGGGCAGGATGAAGCGGCGGCGCGAACTATACAGTATGTAGGCGACACGACACTGACCGGTATCGAACGGAGGGAGGTATTTGTTGACGCAAGACATGCTACAACGCCCGATTTACTGACTACAGCTGGAGAAAAAGAGATCGCCGCGAATGTAGGGACCGTTATCGAGATGCGGTTTGCGGACTCACCGGGATGTGTCTATGGTGAAGATTTTACTCTTGGCGATATCGTTACGGTCGACGCGGGTATCTATGGAAAATATGATATTGAAGTCGTTTCGGCCGAAATCAATTATACCGCAAACAAGAGAGATATTATTATAATCCTTGGAAGCGAAAGCACTAATATCGTCCGAATGATAAAGGACGTAGCGAAGAACAATCCAATATTGAGAGTATAAAAAATGACAGTTAAATCAGGATTTTTTAGTGACGGATCGAGTTATAATCAGGCTGATTTTAACGCGTTCCTCCTCGATTCGATCGGATCGGGGTATGTATTAGGATACGAAAATGAGTTAGAGGTATCACCAAACACACCCGCTAATATGGGGGTGGTAGTCAAGACTGGGCGGTGTTACGTGCAAGGATATTATGGTTGGGTTACCTCCAACGAAGCTCTGACCGTGCCGACAGCGGACGCCACAAACCCGCGTATCGATAGAGTTGTTGCCCGGTTGAGTGTATCCGTCAACCAGTCTGTTACATTTGCCATAAAAACGGGCACTCCTGCGGCTAATCCGTCCGCGCCGGCACTTACCCGGACGTCGGAAACTTACGAAATATCTTTGGCACGGATAGCAGTCGGCGCGGGTGTTACGTCTATTGGCGCGGGAGATATCACCGATGAGCGCGGAGATGCTACTGTTTGTGGTGTCGCGGGTGTAAAACATTCATGGCAGTATTTAACTAATGTTGCCATAGATGTATCTGGGATGTCAGTGGATGCAGGCGTAAGTGACCGGGACCCAGTATATTTTGACGGTACTGATTGGGTTGTAGCTACAAACGGCGCGGTTGGATTTTACGATGCGGCAAACGACGCAGTTATCACTGCAGGGTATCTCGATGGGTTTACAGGGCTGACTCCGGGTGAGATAGTCGGTAATAGAGGGGTAGCTCTCACGGCTACAGAGATAGTTGTTTTGGAAACGCCAGTTGATACAAACGGGGTTAAACAAGTTGGGACGGTTATAGGGACACTGACAGGCGATATATCAGGGTACCTATTACGCAAAGGGGCTTTTACATCAGATATAACCGCAACAAAAATTATTACTGCCGGCGTAAGTTCAATATTTACCAGCGATGATGTGATACTATTTAATGGTTATCTGTTTAACGACACAACAAAACTTATGACAACCACAAATACGGGGACTATAACTATAGGGACATACTGCCAACCGGCGGCTCCTGCGAGCACAGCCACGATATCATTTTATGATGTTGACGATACGATAACAGGCACAGACTCAGTTACGTCCACAGGACATGACGGATGGTACACCAAGATAGTTACTATACCTGCAACCACAGTTAAGATAATTATGGCATCAACTAATGTAAATGGTCCCAATCAGATGAACTGGACTGATGTATATATGACCGTGACCACGATATAAAAAAAAGATTAGAGGTTTAATCCTCTATTTTTTCCACAGAGTATGTAACCGTCTCTTTTACATCGATGTCTACGTAAGGCAACGAGTTGGACTTACCGCCGGTCATTACATCCAGCTCAGTCAATCCCACCTCATAATGAGTAAGAGCGTCCTGTTTATACCGGTCTTTATCTACATCCGGGATATCAACCGCTTTGTAAACGAACTTCCCACCTGTAAAGATAAGGTCGGGGTTAAGTTCAATGATACGGTCAATGATAACCTTCCGCATTTCCCTCGTCTTGCGGTTGACCTGTAACCGGTATTCCCCGATTGCCTTCGCCCCGTTTGCCGACTTGATATACGCCTCCTTTTTAAGTTCGAGTGCTCCAATTTGTGCCGTAATGGTCTTAAGCTGTTCGTTGAGCTGGGTAAGCTGTGAGTCAATCTCGTAGACTCGTTCATAGGGGTTTTCTTCAAGTTCTATCATTCTTCTGTTTCCTCGGCTATGATAATCTCCGGCTGTGCTCTTACTCGCATCTCGTTTCGGGTTGCCTGTTCGGTGTCCGCGTCTATAATGGGTTTCTGTGTTTTCATTGTTTTCTCCGTGCTCCTGTCACGCATGACGGGGAGCAGTCCGGGAAAAAGGGGTTAGTAGGATATTTCAGAGTGAACTTCTTCATCAGTTAGGTTTTCAACCATACTGGTTTCAAGAGATTCATTAATGAAATTTTTGGCATCTATGTAGCTAGTGATGAATGGTCTAGTTTCAGCGGATTTTAACCCTTCAATTTCAAAGAGTCTTGCTGGCTTTGGATATGTTCTTCCAGCTTCCGCGTAAGGCCTCTGCACTTTAACAATAGTTGTGATCTCTGTCCGGATGATCTTAAATCCTTTGTATGTGTAGGTGTTGTGTTTCATTTTAGTCTCCAAAAAATAAATTTAGTTTATGCTTTCAATAAATGCGTCGTAATCGAATTCTTCCCGGTATTTTTTCACCATATCAATAGGTTCCCAATATACAGCAGTCATAAACATAGTGTATAATTTATCAAATACCTCGTTCTTATCAACCAGAGTAAGATATCCGTCGTTCCATGCCTCTACCCGTAATTCTTGTTCAGCTTTTACGATATCCTCTGGGGTTGCGGCTTCGTTGATTCTCTTTTCGAACTTTGTTACATAATCGTTGACTTTCATTTTAGTTACTCCTTGTAGTGTATCTTACTACAATAATATATTAGCTTCTAAAGTATATATACTTATCTATCCATAATATTAAAATCTTATAATTTAATATTTGTTTCTAATCAAAAGTTAGAAAATATTCGGGGCGCAAATTGAGCCGCTTTTGTCTAAATACCTTAGTATATCTATTATATAATATATATATATATTATTATATATAATATTAGTAGTGTGTATTACTGTGTGGGTGGGAGTGGTCAAACTCACCCGCGCCCAGCCCCCCGGAGACGAGTGTCGTAAAAAATTATAAATTAATATTTTTGGAAAAATTGGAGCCCATACTGAACCCCAATCGCTGAATGGAGCTTTATATGGGCTTGCCTTATTTTATAATACTCATTGTTTTTTATTGTTTTTTATTATAAATAAATAATTTAAGAGGAGGATGTGAAAAGTGGATTTATTTGATTGATCTTTTTGATATCTCCTCCGTGATGTTTGCGTATGTCTGCCTCCACACGGGGGCATCTATAGACGGACTCCCAAGGTTACCCCCCTCGATTGCCCGCGCTATGTCGTCTCTAAGGACTTTGAGGGTGTTATCTGTCAGGTCATGCAATCGGGTATTGATGATCTTACATACGTCATGCGGGGCATAGGTCATACGCCCGATGGCATATCGCTCGGCGTAAATCAGGATATCCTCAAATTCAAACCGTGTGAGGGTTACGGGATCGTACGTAAGATTCATTTCGCCCTCCACAGTTTACACTTCATACCCGCGGATACGCTCATAGGCTCACTGGCGCGTTTTACGACGCTTTGGTTGTCGGATGACTCTCTTATCAGGCAACCACCATAAAACGCGCTGTAGGCCTCACAGTTGACGCACGTGTCACTATAGACATACACGCCGCTTTTCGTTATGGTTTGTTTTCGCTTTGGAGTGACCCTGAGGGGGTCGTTTGGGTATGTTGGTTCGATTTTAACGACTACTTCTTTTTTCACCGGGATCTCACGTCTGGGCTGTCTTGCGGGCCTAGTTTTATTGCGTTCTTTCCGGCACGATTTGCACCAAGCCTGTAACCCGTCACTACGTGATTTATGTTTAGTAAACTCACTCAGTGGTAATTCTCTCCTGCATTTCGTGCATTTTTTAGTTTTCTCGTCTGTCATGATTTATGTCTCCTTTTTGATACGTTCAATTTCTTTTTCATACTTCGATTTGTGGGATTTACGC
>JAQUIZ010000183.1 GCA_028683355.1 Fermentimonas sp. | reverse complement strand
GCGAACGGCTAACAAGCGGTTTGGCAAAAGTGGCGGTGTAGCTCGCAGAAACATTTGTGCAAACTTGAAAATTAGTCGCCCGTCCAAACAGCAGTGAGCCGCCACCTTCGCCAAGCCGCCGGACGTTATAAATTGCTCGGTATTTTGAGGGATAAAATTTTGTTTTTAAAAGCAATTGTAATAAGTATAAGTACAATACCGAAGATCATCCCGGTAAAAAATAGTCGGAATTTAAAACCGGTTGTTGGGGTGATTTTCTCTTTAAGAGAATGGTTTTCCTCTTTTAAAGCTTCAAGGGTGTAGTCAAGGTTTTGGTTCTCCCGGGTAAGTTTAAAAATTTCATTGTTGTACTCCTGTTCCAGGATCTCAAATTCTTTGATCGTTTTTTCAAGCAGGCTTTTGTTTTGGGTGATTGTTTCACTAGCAATGGGGTATTTACCCGTGTGTGGGTCGACCGGAGCCGCGGTGTAGTAGTTTATGGTGTGGCTTGAAGATTCACTCATCAACCGGGTATTCTCATCGCTGAGGCGCTTAAAATCGGTTTTGAGGTTTTCTACCTGGATCTCCTTTGCATGAAGCTGATTCTTCAAAGAGATCACGGCTGAGCTGTCGATTATTGTAACCACTTTTTCAGTGATGATTTGTTTGGGTTTGCAACCCACCAAGAAGAGTAGGGTTGCTATGAGCAACAGGACCACCGGTGCTGTTCTATTTGGTGCAATAACTGGTGCAAAAATTGGTGTAGCATTTGGTACAACAATTGTCAGTTGTGAAGTTGCGAGTTTGACTAATTTTTTCATTATGCTTTTCGAATTGCTTCGAGGAATTTGTAATGGTACCCGGCGATGGTATGGGCACTGTCGAGGCCGTTGATGATTCTGCGGGCACCGAAGGGATCATCGCGCTGGGGGTTGAAAAAGTTCTCGAGCGAGTAACCGGTGAAGTCGCCACGGTTGGATTTGCCCAGGATCATCCCCTCCACCAGGATATGGGCCGAAATCTCGGGATCGAGCGCGAGCTCGGGTTGTTCCAGGAGCGGCAGGCCCATCAGATCACCCATTCGTTCGTAATTCTCATACCAGGTGAGCTGCACATCCCCACGGCCGTAGTAGATCTTGTCCGGCCAGGTGTAAGGCTGGCCATTTTGTTTGATCTTCTTCCCGTAAGACTTACCCACTCCTTTACCCCACTCCTCAATGGGTTGCATGGTATGCGCGGTCTCATGATAAGAAGTGGCCAGCATGTAGGCGCACCACCGGTCGACGGTCACCTCGAACTTGTCGAATGCAGCCAACTTATGGAGGATCCCCTCCCTATGGCGGTCGTTCAGTCTCCCGTTGAAGAGCGAACGATTGATTTCCTGAAAGAAGAGTTGTCGGTTCATAATTTTGAGGAATTGATTTTCAATCGTTGAGAATATTGAAATTGATTCGTTGAGGAAATACTACCTAAATGATGGAAGCTGATGAATGATGGGAACCGGAATTGAATCAAATTAAGTATTTGGATTTATCGTTGTTCTTCAACCCGTTTGAAGGTACCACGAGGTGGTAAACGGTTTGGACAATCATCCACCATGCAATAGTGTTCATCCCCATCCTTGCGCCAGCGGATTTCCCGCTCCACCGTTTTCTCAAGACCGGTGATGCGCCGGTGATCTTCGTTGATTTGCAGCTGGAGCAGGGCGAGATCCTTCTTCAGCTTTTCGTTGATGCCCTCCTTCTCTTTCAGCAGTCTCAGCAACTCCTCCGAGTTGGACTTGTTGTAAGAGTTCATCTTCTCCATGTGGGCCACAGTGCGTTCCAGGAGACCCATCATCTCCGTCGCCGCAAGGGCATCCTCCCGTTTGGCCGATGCTTCCGACTGAACTGCCTCGCTTTGCTTGATCCGTTTGTTTTCCTTGCGGTTCACTACCGCAGAGATCCACCCCCCCAGGGCACCACCCCCCAGGAAAGAGCTCAGCGTTAAAAGCCATTCGCCGTTCACCGGGAGAATATCAATCAACATACTCATCACCTTATCCATTAGAATCACCTGATCAAGAAGATCGTAGAGGGAATAACGGAGCCGCCCATGGCAGGGCGGCTCCGAACAAAGATCAAATCATTGACACCGTCACCCGGCCGGTGTAGACCGAGTTAGACACCAGCTTGCCAGCGGCCGAGTAGAGCGCCAGGTAGGTATCCACCATCTCGCCATCCCAAGTGGGTGGTACAGCCAGTGAACCACTGCCGTCAGCCCTGGTAGCTGCATCGACGTCGTAGGACGCCTCGCCGGTGACCGCGTTGAAAGCCAACAGGATCACCTTGTCGGTCGCAGCCGCGTTGTTCAGCAGGTCCGTATCCCACACGAAGGAGATGCTCCCTGCGGCACTGGATGCCTCAGCGTTGGCGGCACCGTAGAGATCACCGGAGGAGATCTTCACCGCATCGAAGTTGATTTCGAAGTCGGGAAAGAGGCCGATCACCGCATTTTTGACGTTGTAGGACATCGCCACGCTGAAGGCACTCTTGCCCGTACCGACACTGCCTGCGAAGCCTATCCGGATGATCGGGACGATCGTCTTCAACATCTTGCCCACAAGTGAGAATCTGTTTCGTTGCGACACTTGCGCCTCGGTGCGCGGGTTGTGCACGCTGGCAGGCATGCTTCTGATGTAATCGATGCCCCGCCAGGAAGCTCCGACAATGTTCCCCACCTTACCGGAGAACCCGCCTAAAATACCTTGTTTAATTGTACCCATGATAGATAAAATTTAAAACGTTAAACATATGGTTTACTAAGAGATGGTACGGAGTTGGTATTGTCTTGGTAGCGAGTTGACCTAGAAATTTCAATCGTTCACTACATCGTGAACATATGCCGGCCGGAATCGACCTGGTACCAAAGCAAATACCTATCGGACCGTCTCCGGAGATAAAATTACAAAGGGGAATCAAGGCACGATTAAATCAGTGTTTATTACGCTTTTATGCTTACAGAAGCATTGGATTGCAGGGGATAGAAAGGGTAAAATCTAACGATACTCTAATAATTTGGTTAGAAAAAAATGGAACTTCAATGGAAGTGAAAAATTTAGGATTAGAATTAGCGCGAACAGAAATAGATCGAAGGAATAAATGAAACCATAGCGATCAGCAAAGGGTGGCTTTGTAATCGGCAAGGTTTTCCGGTGAAATACTATTTCCGCGGGAGTGAAGCGGAAGCGGAATTGGAGATTTCATCGGAAACCCGGAGGGCTTGACCTTGTAAGATTACAGCGGAAGCCACCGTATCTTTGCGTGGTTTTCATTTATGAGGATGGAGTACTACCAATATCTTTTAGTTAGATAATTTTTAAGTTCGTTATATTTGATGTTGCTTAAGCTTTTTGTCAAAAGTTTTTCAGGAGAAATTATTATGTATTTAGACTTGTCTTTTAATTGTTTTTCCCAAGTAGTTTTCATGTCAGTTTGACTGCATTTGTATATCTTATAAAGTAAGTCTTTGTTGTCAGATGGTATGACATGAACATGTAGATAGTTCTCAGCTTTTATAGTTTCGATAACACTGTTTTTCACAAGTTGCTCGGCCCATAAAGTCTGTCTCATTAACTGATAAAATGGCTCATAATAGTAGCATTGGTGGTCAGAATTTTCGAGTTGGTCTGAATTGTTAATCAGATTTGTGTAACGCTTCTTTCTAACTACACCTTTACATTTAACCGGGTCTTTCTTATAGCCTTCAACGGCTCTGTTCTGATTGTTGTAATATTCAGTGTATTTCCACTCAATCGGGATAATCCATAGTGTACCGTCTTTATGTTGAGCATAAACTAGTGCATCAATAGAAGTACAATTATTCCCTCTACTTGGCTTACCTTCATTCAGATGATCTATATCACTGACTGCTTCAAATTGTATATAAGCAGGATTATATTTATCCGTGGAAATTTCAATGACATCAACAAAGTCATCAGAAATAGTTCTGACCATTTGCAACACTGCCTGTTTATCATTTCGGATAAAAAACAAATGATTTATACACGCAATTTGTGATGATAAAACATGTCCGGTTGGTTTTTTTCCACCCCACCATGAAATTCTGTTATTTTTAAAATAATCAATCACATCACTACGTAAAGGTTTGAAGATGTTTTTTTCTTCATCTGATAAGACAAATTTTCTTTCTTTTCCGAAGAATTTTCTACCCCCTAACACACCTTCGAAAAGCTCACTATTTTCAATTAAGTTA
>JAQUIZ010000058.1 GCA_028683355.1 Fermentimonas sp. | reverse complement strand
CAATACCTACTTCCTGTATTCGTCTATAATTGCCTTAACGCCATCAGGCGATACTCTGCCAAAAACTCTTTCTCCGACAAGAACTACAGGGGAGAGTCCGCAAGCCCCTACACACCTCAGACAGTTGATTGAAAACTTACCATCCGGGGTGGTTTCCCCTACTTTAACATTCAGCTCTCTTTTAAACTCCTCAAGTACTTTTTCTGCACCACGTACATAGCAGGCAGTTCCTGTACAGATTGAAATAGGGTGCTCACCCTTGGGTATCATCGAGAAAAATGAATAGAAGGTGACTACTCCATACACCTGTGCTACTGAAATATGGAGATTGTGGGCAATTACATCCTGTACCTCTGCGGGCAGATAACCAAACTCATGTTGTGTCTCGTGCAATATGTTTATGAGTTCACGCGGCTCGTTATCATACATATTACATATTTCATTAATCTTGTCGACCTTCTCCTTTGAGAGATTCACTTTAACTTCCACATTATCTGTGCCGGTCTTTTTCTCCATGAAACTGTAAACTTCCGGGTTTACTTTTATATTCTGACTCATAATATTGGCAGCTTTTAGTTTATATTTCACCATTCAAATGAAGAGTAACTTCATTACTTTTAGGAAAATACTCTGTATGAAGCAGGCTGTGTGCCTTGTGACTTCCCGGTTCACCCAGAAACTCATTATATAGTTTTATAATTGACGGGTTTTCATGAGATTTACGAATAGTCTTTCGCTCATCCTCAGTGTAAATTGCCTCTGCACGTTTACTGAGAATTGAGCTGTTACCGTGATGATAAGGCTGGCCGCCGCCACCTATACAGCCGCCGGGACAGGCCATTATCTCAATTGCATGATACTTAGATGTTCCTGCTCTTACCTCATCCAATAGCTTGCGGGCGTTACCAAGGCCGTGCGCAATACCAATATTAAGTTCCAGTCCGTCAAAATCAACCTTCGCAGAACGTATACCATCCTTTCCTCGCAAATTATCAAACACTACTTTTTCGAGCTTTTTGCCTGTGTAAAGTTCATAAGCTGTTCTGCAGGCAGCCTCAATTACTCCCCCTGTATTTCCAAAAATTACCCCTGCACCTGTTGATTCACCTAGCGGATCATCAAAATCTGCATCAGGAAGATTCAGAAAATCAATATTTGCCTCTTTAATAAAAGCCGCAAGCTCACGGGTAGAAATTGAATAATCTACATCCTGATTTCCATCAACCTTAAACTCATCACGCTGACACTCATATTTTTTAGCAATACATGGCATTATCGACACCACAATCAGATCTTTTCTGTTTACACCTATCTTATCTGCAAAGTATGTTTTGGCAATGGCGCCAAACATTTGTTGAGGAGATTTAGCGGTAGAGGGCACATCAAGCAGATCGGGAAAATTATGCTCAAAAAAGTTTACCCATCCCGGGCAACAGGAAGTAAGTATTGGCAACCGCACATCAGTATCACCTGCTAAATATGCTTTCAGTCGCTGCAAAAGTTCAGTTCCCTCTTCCATAATAGTGAGATCTGCACTGAAGTCAGTGTCAAACACATAATCAAATCCAAGCTCTTTTAATGCCGAAACCATTTTGCCTGTCACCAATGTTCCCGGTGTTAACCCGAATTCTTCTCCGAGAGCGGCACGGACTGCAGGTGCTGTTTGCACTATAACAGTCTTGGAAGAATCACTTAAAGCACGAATAATTTCATTTGTATGATCCACTTCCGTAAGCGCACCTGTAGGACATACCGAAAGACACTGACCGCAATAGGTGCATGGAGAATCCTCAAGATTCATTTCGAAAGCAGGAGCTACGGCTGACATAAAACCACGGTTGACAGCCGAAAGTGCACCAACAGTCTGCACATCATTACACATCATCTCGCATCTGCGGCACATAATGCATTTATCTATATCCCTTATTATTGAAGGTGAAGTGTCTTTTCTATACCTTGACTGCTCGCCCTCGTAAGGGAGACTCCGAATATTAAACTGTGTAGCAAGACTCTGTAATTCACATTGTCCCGACTTAGCACATACCAGGCAATCAAAAGGATGGTCAGAAATAATCAGTTTCAAGACAGTTGTTCTGGCATTCAGCACCCTGATATTATGAGTATTAACAACCATGCCTTCCTGAACTTCTGTAATACAGGAGGGAGCCAGATTTCTTCGTCCTTCCACTTCAACAACGCATATCCTGCACCCTCCGGGCTTGTTTTCAATTCCCATATCACACAACTCGAAATGGCAAAGTGTTGGGATTTCTACCCCGGCTTTATGGGCAGCTTTAAGAATTGTTGTGCCCTTTTCAACCTGTACCTTTTTCTTATCTATTGTAAGTTCAATCATATTTTTCATTTTTAGAAACAGTTAAATTTACTACACCATTTTAACCGACACCCTTGGGTAGTCACTCCTCAGGCTGATGGCGTCGAATTTACATTTTTCCATACAAGCCCCGCATTTAATACATATCTCCTGATTTATCACGTGCACCTCTTTCTTTTCGCCGCTGATGGCGTGAGTAGGACAGGCTCGCTTGCATGCCAGGCATCCAATACACTCCTCTTCCGAGATGATGTAGTAGAGCAGACTGCTGCACTTCCCTGCCCTGCATTTTTTATCGAATACATGTTCATTATACTCTTCCATAAAATTTTCCATGGTAGAGAGAACCGGATTGGGCGAAGTCTGTCCGAGTCCACATAAAGATGTATCCTTAATAACATAGCAGAGGTTTTTAAGCTTATCCAAATCCTCCGGCGTTCCTTTCCCATCCGTAATTCTTTTAAGAGTCTCGTGCAAACGCTTGTTGCCTATTCGACAAGGCGCACATTTCCCGCATGATTCATCAACAATAAACTCCAGGTAAAACTTAGCCACTGATACCATACAGTCATCTTCGTCGAGCACAATCATTCCACCCGACCCCATCATAGAACCTGAAGCAGTTAGACTTTCATAATCTATAGGAATGTCCAGATGCTTTTCTGTAAGACATCCGCCTGATGGGCCACCGGTTTGTACTGCTTTGAATTTCTTTCCATTTTTAATACCACCTCCTATTTCATAAATTATCTCCCGGAGAGTGATACCCATTGGGACCTCTATCAGGCCAACATTATTAATTTTCCCTGCAAGTGCAAATACTTTAGTGCCTTTTGATTTTTCAGTGCCAATTGAGGAAAACCACTCTGCAGATTTAAGAATAATAACCGGAATATTGGCGAAAGTCTCCACGTTATTAACATTTGTAGGTTTTCCCAGATAACCACTCTGTGCAGGGAAAGGAGGTTTATTGGCAGGCTCTCCTCTCTTTCCTTCCATAGAGTGGATGAGTGCTGTCTCTTCACCACAAACAAAGGCACCGGCACCATATTTTAATGAAATATCGAAACTGAAATCTGTGCCAAATATATTATTACCCAATAACCCATACTCATGAGCCTGAGCAATAGCAATTTTTAGCCGCTTAACCGCCAGAGGATATTCAGCACGGATATATACCAACCCTTTAGTAGCTCCTATACAATAACCACAAATTGCCATCGCCTCAAGAATTGAATGAGGATCACCCTCAAGAATTGAACGATCCATAAATGCACCCGGATCACCTTCATCAGCATTGCAGACTACATACTTTTGATCAGCACTGTTTTTTCGTGCTATCTCCCATTTGAGTCCTGTTGGAAACCCTGCACCGCCACGACCTCTTAAACCTGACGACTTTATAACGTTAATAGCCTCATCCGGGCCTAATTCAGTAATTACTTTTCCCAATGCCTGATAAGCATCGCGTGCAATGGCTTCATCAATATTCTCAGGATCTATTGTACCACAATTCCGAAGTGCTACACGAATTTGTTTTTGGTAAAACCCCATATGTTTTGAATCAGGCAAATGCTCTCCTGATTCAGGATCTGTATAAAGCAGACGATACACTTTCCGGCCTTTAATGATATGCTCATCTATAATCTCTTTAGCATCTGCCGGCTTCACATGAGTGTAAAAGGTATTATCAGGCAAGACTTTCACTATTGGCCCCTTTTCACAAAAACCAAAACAGCCTGTACGAATAATCTGCACATCACCGCTCAGTCCTTTTCTTTCAACCTCATCATGCAGCATTTCACAGACCAGATTACTGTCAGAAGAACCGCACCCGGTGCCGGCACAGACTAAAATATGCATTTTATACTTACTCATATACAGTCTTTTAAGATTTAATGGTATTATAATTCTGAGGAATGATGCCATCCACCAGTTCCCCTTCTTTAATGTAATGTTCGATTATATCACCTGCTTTTTTTACAGTTACATAACCAAACACAATAGGATCTTTTCCCGGCAGGGTGATTTCTACTGTAGGTTCTGCATAGCAGTACCCCATACAGCCGGTCTGAGTAACAATTGCACGGATAGATCTTTTATCAAGTTCATCAACAAAGTACTCCATAACCTCTTTAGCACCTGAAGCTATACCACACGTTGCCATGGCTACCTTCACCTGAACAAAGGATTCGGGATTTTCTGCACTGTCCCGTAATTTTATTCTGCTTCTCATCTCCTCTTGTTTTTTCTTAAGGTCAGCTAATGTTTTTATTTCTTTCATATATTTAAAGTTTACAGGTTAAACAATAGGTTATCTATGATCAGCCATTGTCTTAAATTTAAAATTCAACATAAAAAATCTTTCACTGTACGGTAAGAATAAAGTTCTTCAAGATTTTCTTTTATAAAAGTCTTTATCAGACCGGCCACTCCAGGCTGTAGCAACTCAATCCCCTGTTCACTAAGCTCAGCGTTATCAAGCATGAATTCCTCACTGTTAATCTTGTAAGAAAACCTTATTCTGACATGAGGATTTGCTACCAGCAACATTGTTAGATAACCTGCAATATCGCCAAGAGGCAAACAATCGGGATTATCTGTACGGTATGTTGCTTCAACCGTTGTTCCGAAACCCTCTTTAGACTGTACAGATAAGGATCCGCCACCCTGCTCACATGTCATCTTAAGTAATGGAATCCCTAATCCTACTTTCCGTGTTGTTCTTGTTGTAAAAAAAGGGTCATCCAGTCGGCTCAACACCTCATCACTCATCCCCTTACCATCATCCACAACACTGAACAGCAATATATTACTATCGCAATCCTCGAAGAAGCTGATATGTATATTTTTAGCATCACCCCTTATCGAATTTTGCGCAATATCCATCATATGCATCGCCATATCAACCATTTGGAATCAAATGAATTTTTAATTAAACATCTTATCACTTGTTGAACAGTAATCTGAAACATCCCCAGTTTGCATCTTCCATTTCAAACCTGTTATAAGCTTTAGCTATATCATCAGTATAATGAGCATCAGAGTTTTGTATAAAATATTCCCCTGCCAGTTCCGGATGCATTTTTTTAAAATCGTCGAGAAAGTAATGCTTAGAGACCTCCAGGGCGTCATATTTCAAACCGGGCGGGATAAAACCAAGTTGACTGAAAAGGCTGTTTACAGGTCGGTCTATATGAGCAGGCACGAATACTCCTCCCAACTTATGCACCTCATCTGCCAGATTATCAACCCCATCCCTGATTCCAATAAATAAAGAGCGCTTCTCTTCATAAACAATCACATCGTTCTCATCTACTGCTACCTGATAACCAAATTTATCAGGATCATTTTTTACATCTGTCATCCGGTTATCTAAATACAGCTGAAACTCACCCATTGCCTGCAGGTCGGGAAAGTAACAGAGACAATGCACCTCTTCACAGGTATTTACTTCACAACCCGGGATTACATAAATTCCGTTTCGTATGCCAAGCTCCACACACACTTTTACATTACGGGTACTGTTATGATCTGTAATTGCAATTACCTGCATATTCCTTTCCTTTGCGGTGCGAATAATATTTCTCGGACTCATATCCTCGTCCCCACAGGGCGAAAGACATGTATGAATATGCAGATCAGCATTTAAACAGCTCATGACAGTTACACTCCTATCAATAATTATCTGGTATTTATTTCGTATAAATAGCAATATAGTTTACCCGCTGTTTCAAATGATGACATCTCTGAAGAGAGCAGAACAACACCTTCTGTCTTTGCACTTTCGAGTACATCATCTTCAACATCTCTGCCATTTACAACTATAATGGCACTCAACTCTTTCAAACTTGCTACGGCAATAATATTCCTATGTGCTTGCGATGTTATCCATAACATATTCTCCTGAGCTTTTCCCATAACATCACTAAGTAAATCGGAAACATACGCTCCTTTTGGGACCCTATTGAGCAGCTCTTCACCTGCTGTGCATTTTAATCCCAGTTCGCTTACAAGCTGCTTTAGATTCTTTTCCATCTTAACCATTATAGTTTATTTAATCTCCCCTTGCCCCAAATCTTCTCAATTACAATAAAAGCCTGATCGGGACTGAGTTTATAATTCTTCTCCATGATTCGCTGCACAAACACACAGTGCGAGATTGTTGCTTTTCCTTTTACAATATCTTCTGCTAGATTTCTGCAGCCCGGGGCGCCACAAGCACCGCAATCAAATCCCGGTAAATAGGACTGCAGCCGATTTATACGCTGTAACTTAATTAATGCCTTTTCAATATCATCGTCAAGCAGTAAGCCGTCACGAGGATAAACAGGGTCTACACCAGAATAGCTAAGCAGTACTTCGCTGAAATCCATTAATGGGTTGACAACTTCACCGCCGTTTTGAGATTTTAGCTTTTCCAGTCTCTTTTGCCTCTGCTCCAACCTTTCCACAGTCAGGAATCGGTTCCCCGGGCATAATATACCACCTGCACATCCTTGATCACAGGCTCTCATTTCAAGAAAGTCGATATCTTTAATATGACCTGATTCAAGTTTTTCGAGGAACTGAATCACATTTTCTATACCATCGATAGCAAGACTTCTTCCTGAGAAATATTTTTTTTCAGTACCTGACAGGGACCAGTTAACGGAATCAGGACTCATATTAGCAATCGTTTTGTGCATTCCGGGATTCTTTTCACCAATCAAAATCGCAGATGTACGGTTAAAAACTTCTGTCATATTAATTGTTCCGTCAATAGCAGATTTATCTTCACCAACGGGGGAAAGGGCTGCTACTATTTTTGCTGCACAAGGAGTAATGTAATAAATGTATATATTTGAGTTTTGAGTGCTTTCTCTCTTTTTAGATTTCCTCAGATATATAGCTGCAATATCATGAGGCGCTTTAAGTCGAACTATATTATGTGTCAGAGAGGGGTATTTGACCTGAATTAAACGCACTACGGCAGGACAGTAAGAACTGATAAGAGGACGAGGTAAATCTTCTACAGCTAAAGTTTTATAAACTTCTTTTATGAAATCTACCGCATGCTCAACCTCGAACACCTCATCGAATCCCAATTGTTTTACAGCATTCAGAACCTGTGTTGCGGAGTATTCAGATGAAAACTGACCAATAAATACAGAAGGAACAAGAGCTATTCTGGAGCCTGATTTCTCTACAGATTTTAGTCCGTCATCCCTTGCATAAATAGCTCGTTGAGGACAAACCCTGTAACACTCACCACAATCAATACATCTTTCAGGCTGAATTAAAGCGTGACCTTCAACAATTCTGATTGCCTGTGTAGAACATACACGCATACAATGCGAACAGCCGATACATTTATTTAGATCGATCTGAATCGAGTGCGTATAGTTCCTGTCTTTCATAGCCTTAAAATATAACTTTTATCTCAAGCCTTGTACCCTTACCCGGAATAGAAGAAAGCAACATTTCGTCGCAGTTTTTTTTAATGTTAGGTAAACCCATACCGGCACCGAAGCCCATTTGGCGTACTTCGTCAGAGGCTGTAGAAAACCCCTCCTCCATCGCCTTATCAATATCTTCTATACCCGGCCCTTCATCCAGAAATACCACACGAATATACTCAGGTCTCAGGTCCACATCCATTTTACCTTTAAAAGCATGAGCCACAACATTCATTTCTGCTTCGTAAAGAGCTATAGCAATACGTCGTATTTTATCAGGCGAGATATTAAACTGTTTAATAATACTTTTAACTTCAGTACTGGCACGTCCACCGGCACTGAAGTCCCCGCCCTGAATAAAGTACTGCATTTTCATTAGTACACCGGTTTTAAACCATTCTCGTATAATAATCCTGATATTTCGAATACGGATGCTTGAGTGGATATAATAGAAATCCGGCTATTGACTGCCAGGTTAATCATATCACCCGATACTTTCTTATCTCTTGCAATAATCAAGCAAGATATGTTAGTTATTTCTGCTGTTCTTATCGTCTGAATTGTGGAGAGGCCTGTAATTAAAACAGCGTTCTCCATTGAAAATCTCAACACATCGCTCATTAAATCTGAAGCGAATGCCTTAGTATAATCCGATGAATCATGAAATTCATTTATAATGGTGCCTTTAACTATGTCGCAGATCGTTTGCAACTTCATGTTACTTAATTATTAGACAAGATCGTTTGAGTAAAGTATAACAGCTCAAATGTAGTAAATTACAAGGAATTAAAGAAATATTTCCTTAATTTTATTGTTTCAAATATGTTAAAGATAAAACAGCCGCTAAATAGCTTTATAACAAATCATTAGGAAGCCTGATTAATAAGAGCACTCTTTAAAAGATGTATTTTATATTTACACTTTTAATTTGTAGCGTTTATAAAAGGCATACTTTACTAAATTATTTTGTACTTTTGTATGATTTATATTTAGTTATGCACAATTTAGAACTTAGTGAACAGGAGATTATTCGCAGACAGAGTCTGGAAGAATTGAGAGAGTTGGGTATAGAACCATATCCCGCATCAGGTTTTGATGTTAACTACTACTCCACCGATATAAAAAATGAATTTAAGGATGATTCTGATCGCTGCAATGTTAGAATTGCAGGTAGGATAATGAGTCGCCGAATTATGGGTAAAGCCTCTTTTGTTGAACTTATGGACTCAAAAGGGAGAATCCAGGTATATGTTACACGTGATGACATATGTCCCGGTGAAAATAAGGACTTATACAACAATGTTTTTAGAAAACTTCTTGACATTGGCGATTTTATAGGCATAGAAGGATTTGTTTTCCGCACTAAAACAGGAGAAATTTCTGTTCATGCTGAAACACTGACGGTATTATCTAAGTCATTGAGACCACTTCCCGTTGTGAAAATGAAGGACGGTGTGGCTTTTGATAAATTCACAGACCCTGAATTGCGTTATCGCCAAAGATATGTAGACCTTCTTGTAAACGAAGAAGTGAAAGACATTTTCATTAAGCGCACAAAAATATTTGATGCGATGCGTGAGTTTTTCAATAAAGAAGGATATCTGGAGGTCGATACACCTGTTCTTCAAAGCATTCCCGGAGGAGCGGCAGCGCGACCATTTACTACGCACCTTAATGCTCTTGATATTGATTTATATCTGCGAATTGCTAATGAACTGTACCTGAAACGACTGATTGTAGGTGGTTTTGAAGGGGTGTATGAATTTTCCAGGAACTTCAGGAATGAAGGAATGGACCGCACTCATAACCCTGAGTTCACAGTAATGGAGATATATGTATCATATAAAGATTACGAGTGGATGATGGAGTTCACCGAACAGATGCTTGAGCATGTTGCACTTAAAGTTCTGGGTACAACCAGGGTTAAGGTTGGTGAAAATGAGATCGATTTTAAAGCACCCTACAAAAGAGTGACAATGATCGACGCTATAAAAGATCACACCGGCATCGACATAAGTGGTATGGATGAAGACCAGTTACGTACTGTTTGTGATAAGCTCGGCGTTGAGCAGGATGAAACTATGGGTAAAGGAAAACTTATTGATGAAATATTTGGAGAAAAAGCTGAAGGGAAATATATTCAGCCAACATTTATCATAGATTATCCCATTGAGATGTCGCCACTTTGTAAACGCCACCGTGATAATCCTGAGCTAACTGAACGATTTGAACTGATGGTAAACGGTAAAGAACTTGCAAATGCATACACCGAACTGAATGACCCGATTGATCAGAGAAAACGTTTTGAAGAGCAGCTAAGTCTCTCTGAGAAAGGTGATGATGAGGCAATGTTTATAGATCAGGATTTTCTAAGGGCTCTTGAATACGGAATGCCTCCTACTTCAGGAATGGGTATAGGTATGGACAGGTTAGCCATGTTGCTAACCGGACAAGTTTCAATTCAGGAAGTACTGCTTTTCCCGCTCATGCGTCCTGAAAAAAGAGTTAAAAGAGATACAGTCTCTGACTTTATAAAATTAGGCATTCCTGAAGAGTGGGTCCAACTTGTACAAAAAGCAGGTTACACCCAGGTAACCGGCCTTGCTGATTTAAATCCAAACAAACTTCATCAGGAAATATGCGGTTTGAATAAAAAAATGAAGCTTGAGCTTAAAAATCCTTCACCGGAAGAGGTTAAAACATGGGTTGATAACGCTTCCGTACGGGAGTAATCCAACTTGCTGAAATAAAACTAAAATGGATTCAATAGGTAAAATCTGTATCCTGGGAGGCGGAACTTGGGGAACAGCACTAGCCAAAATGGTGCTGATGAACCAAAAACATATAAACTGGTTTATCCGACGTGATGACCAGATTGAAGGTTTTTATAAGCTGGGTCATAACCCGGGGTATCTGACTAATGTTAAGTTCAATCTGGCGCAGATAACTTTCTACTCAAATATTGAAAGAGCTATAAAAGACTCGGATACTGTTATCATAGCTATTCCATCACCTTATGTAAAACAATATTTCAGGCGTATCTGGAACAGTACCTTCAGAGGTAAGTTTATGGTATCAGCTTTAAAGGGAATTATCCCTAATGACAACATGGTGATGAGTGAATACCTGGCTGATAACTTTAAGATACCCAGTGAAAATATTGGAGTACTTTCAGGCCCCTGTCATGCTGAAGAAGTAGCACTGGAAAGACTTTCATTTCTGACTGCCGCAAGCAGTGATATCGAGAAAGCCACTCTTCTTGCTGATTCTATTTCGTCGAGAATTCTTAAAACACGTACATCAAATGATGTGGTGGGGATTGAGCTTGCAGCAGTTCTGAAAAACATTTATGCAATAGCGTCAGGTATTTGCCAGGGACTGCTCTACGGTGATAACTTTCAAGCTGTACTTATGAGTAACTGCGCTAAGGAAATGTCGGTATTTCTCGACTCTGTTGTTCCTATCGAACGCAATATTACAGATCAGCATTATCTTGGAGATATGCTTGTTACAAGCTATTCACAATTCAGCAGAAACAGGACTCTTGGAACTATGATAGGAAAAGGCTATTCTGTTAAAACTGCTCAACTTGAAATGGAAATGATAGCTGAGGGTTATTATGGCGCTAAGTGCATACATGAAATGAACAACCGGTTTAAGGTTAATATCCCTATAATTGAGACCGTTTATAAGATTCTATATGAGCGACTTGAGCCTAAGGCTGCTATAAAAAATCTTATTGACTACTTTTAATTATTTTCTGTTACATAGAATTCTAAACTAATTAACATATAAAATATGGATAGCATTCAATTAAATATCAAACATCTTGCAGGCATTGTCTCAGAAGAAGAAATTCTAAGAAAGTCCGAGCTTGCTACATCAGCAAACAATGCTTTATATGACGGGTCCCGTGAAGGGAGCGACTTCCTTGGCTGGGTAAATTTGCCCTCTTCAATAAGTGAGGAAGAACTTCGTGATATTGAAGATGCAGCAACTGTTTTGCGCACTAATTGTGAAGTTGTTGTTGTTGTAGGTATTGGCGGCAGTTATCTCGGCGCCCGCGCAGTTATAGATGCGTTATCCAACTCATTTGACTGGCTGCAGCATGAAAATAAACGCAAGAATCCTGTTATATTGTATGCAGGAAATAATATAAGTGAGGACTACTTGTCAGAAATGATTGACTATCTGAATGACAAGGAGTTTGGCATAATAAATATTTCTAAATCAGGTACAACTACAGAACCGGCAATTTCTTTCAGACTACTGAAAAACTTACTAGTAAAAAAAGTAGGTAGTGAGGAATCAAAAAAACGTATTGTTGCAATAACTGATGCTTCTAAAGGAGCATTACGCACCCTAGCCGAAAGTGAGGGTTATAAAACCTTTATTATACCTGATAATATTGGAGGCCGTTATTCTGTACTTACACCGGTAGGCCTTCTTCCTATTGCTGTAGCAGGTATAAATATAAGAAAGCTCGTTGCAGGTGCTGCAGAAATAGAAAGGGCAACAGATACTACAGTCTCATTTGACTACAATTTACCTGCTATTTATGCTGTAATCCGTAATGAACTGTACAGAAGAGGCAAGAAAATAGAAATTCTTGTAAATTATCACCCAAAACTACATTTTCTGGCTGAGTGGTGGAAACAACTATTTGGTGAAAGTGAAGGAAAGGATCACATGGGAATATTTCCGGCTGCAGTTGACTTCACAGCAGACTTGCATTCTATGGGTCAATGGATTCAAGAAGGCGAACGTACAATCTTTGAAACAGTTATATCAATTAAAGAGCCTAATGAGAAAATCCTTGTACCTCATGATGATATAAACCTTGACGGACTAAACTATCTGGAAGGTAAAAGAGTTGATGAAGTAAATAAAATGGCAGAATTGGGAACTCGTCTTGCACATGTGGATGGTGGAGTGCCCAACATTTTAATCGAAATACCAGAGCTTAGAGAAAAATATATAGGACAACTTATTTACTTCTTTGAAAAAGCTTGCGGAATAAGTGGTTATCTGCTCGGAGTAAATCCGTTTAATCAGCCGGGTGTAGAAGCTTATAAAAGTAATATGTTTGCTCTTCTTGAAAAGCCGGGATATGAAGAGGCCACCAAATCAATTAAATCAAAACTTTAATTAAATATTTAAGAGGGAATGAAGCTAAACGAAAGACATTCCCTCTTACACTTTAGTATATCGAAACCACACGAAAGCCGATTCACTTAATCGCATTAACCTCACTATCCTCAAATACAACAGTTTAACTTTTGTAGGGATAAAATATGTTTTTAAACATATTTTTCGAAGCTTTCGATGGTTTCGAAATGTTTTACTTTTGCATAAATCTAAAGCATTATATAAATTATATAAAATGATAAACAATCAACCGGTAACTTATCATACATTGCGTGAAATATATCAACAACCGGATATGTGGAGGAAAACCTACCAGATGCTTTTAAGCAGGGAAAAAGAAATATCTGAATTCCTTTCTGAATATAACGGAGATGATGTAACTATTTTGTTTTCAGGTGCAGGCACATCATCTTTTATTGGAGATATATTGGAATTTATTTTGCCGAAGTATGGACTTTACAATATTAAATCCGCTTCGACAACTGATATAACTACTCACCCACAAGCTTTTTTTCATAAAAACAGAAAGTATATTCTTGTATCATTTGCAAGATCCGGTAACAGCCCTGAAAGTTTAGCCGCAGTTGATATTGCCAATTCAATTTGCGATACAAATATCGCACACATAGTAATTACCTGTAATGAAAACGGAGAACTGGCAAAAAGAGCTGTAAAAAGAAACATACTTTTATTAAATCTCCCCCCGGAGACAAATGATTTAGGACTGGCAATGACAAGCAGTTTTTCTACTATGCTCCTTGCTTCCATACTAATTTTTGATTCTAAGAATTTGCTTAATAAAAAGGAGGCTGTAAATAATTTATATAAAAAAGCAGAATATTTTATTTCCAATTATACAGATCAG
Organism: Fermentimonas sp.; assembly: GCA_028683355.1. GTDB lineage: Bacteria > Bacteroidota > Bacteroidia > Bacteroidales > Dysgonomonadaceae > Proteiniphilum. Next base: position 4,207 of record JAQUIZ010000058.1, on the reverse strand, counting down.
ATAAAAAAAATTGCTGCAATTGATTTTGAAAGAGCCATTTTTCTGGGTTCGGGGGAATTAAAAGGAATAGCAGAAGAGTGTCATCTAAAATTACAGGAACTTACAGATGGTAAAGTTATATGCCTGTTCGACTCTTTCTTAGGTCTCAGACATGGGCCTAAAGCCGCAATTAATGAGAAAACAGTATTGGTGTATCTTTTCTCTGAAGATGATAAAGTTTTCCAGTATGAACGAGACCTTCTTGTTCAAACAAATCAACAAGTGAAGCCTATTGCACAGATTTATGTGTCTCAGAAAAAACGAAAGGCAGGTAATGTTGAGTTTGACCTGGAAATGTTACCGGAATCGATAAACAGTACAGAATTAGATGTAATTTTGTACGTGTTGATTGGCCAGCTGCTTGGCTTCAATAAATCTATCGAATTAGATCTTGATCCTGACAACCCCTCAGCAAGCGGTAAAATAGCAAGGGTAGTCGAAGGTGTTACTATTTATTAATTTTTAAAGGTTATTTGAATAATGAAATTACAGCAAAAGCTAAAAGAGTATCAACAAAATCAGAAAGCTATTTTAGCAACCAACTTTTACAATTTAGAAACATTACAGGGGATATTGATAGCGGCATCGAAATCTAATGTTCCTGTTATTTTGCAATTAACGAGAAGCTCAATAGAGTATATGGGCTTAAAAGAAGCTGTTGCTCTTGCACGTCAGTCACTTGAAACCTACCAGGTAGAAGGTTGGATTCATTTAGACCATGGTGATTCTTTTGAACTGGTAAAAAAATGTCTTGAACAGGGATTCGATTCAGTAATGATTGATGCAAGTAATGAACCATTTGATAAAAATGTGGAAATTACAAGCCGAGTTGTTAAAGAAGCGAAGAAATATGGTGCAAATGTAGAAGCAGAACTGGGTTATATAGCAAAACTGGGTCAGGAACAGGAAAGCATTTACACAACTGTAGAAGAAGCATCCGAGTTTGTAAAGCAGACCGGAGTTGATGCACTTGCTATTGCAATTGGCTCTGCACACGGATTTTATAAATCTGAGCCAAATTTAAATATCGAAAGGCTAAAAGAAATTCATTCTGCAGTAGATACCATATTGGTATTACACGGAAGTTCAGGAATTCCTGATAAAATGCTTCGTGAAGCAATCCATAACGGGATTGCAAAAGTGAACCTTGCTACAGAGATAAAAAACACCTTCATGAAGTCTTTGAAGCAGATCTTATTAAATTCTGATGAAATAGATTTGCGAAAAGTATTTCCGAAGGCAACTGAACAAGTTGTCGAACTGCTTAGAAATAAATACAATGTTGTGAGTTTATAAAAATATTGCGAGAAGAATAGAGAGAGAGTCAGAAGGTGAGAGAATGAGTTTAAAATATTTATAAATTTAATATTATGCAAAGTAGACTAAAGTTAATATGCATGTTTTTCCTCCTCTTTTCAATCAGTATCCATGCATAGGTTACTATAAGAGGTACGGTAATCTCGGCTGAGGACCAACAGCCATTGCCGGGAGTGAGCGTTTTGATTAAGGGAACTACACACGGAACGGTAACTGATATCGATGGTAATTATACATTAGATGCAGCCGAAGGTGACGTGCTTGTCTTTACTTTTGTTGGTTTTGTTCCTCAGGAACATTCAGTAAGCGGACAAGGAACAATTAATGTAACTCTGGATACCGATACTTACCTTATGGAGGAAGTAATTGTAATGGGTTATTCAAGTCAGAAGAAGGCAGAGCTCTCCAGTTCAGTAGTAACCTTGTCTGCTGATCAGCTCACAGATGTCAGCTCTTCCGATGTTGGAGATATGCTTCAAGGTAAAGTTGCCGGAGTAGTGGTGTATAATTCTACCGGGCAACCGGGATCTGATGCCGAAATACGTATTCGCGGTACAGGGTCAATTACTGCAGATGCTGATCCGCTTTACGTTGTTGATGGCGTTCCTTATGGTACTTTTAATCCTAATGACGTTGAAACAATAACTGTCCTAAAGGATGCAGGAGCTACAGCACTATACGGTTCTGCAGCTGCAGGCGGAGTAATTGTTGTAACTACAAAGTCAGCTTCAAGAAATCAGGGCACAAAAGTAGATTTTAAAGCAAGAGTAGGTCAGAAAAGCCCTTTGTTTGGGAACTACAAAATGATGGATTCCAGAGAAATATTTCTTATGCATAAGGAAATGATTAGCCCCTCACTTTTCAAGCAGATGCGTCCTTTTTATCTACTTGGCCTTGACTACAATTGGCAGGATGCCTTTTTCTCACCTGCATTACAGCAAAACTATTACACTTCTTTTTCAGGAAGTACAGACAAGTTAGGCTATTTTGCCAGTGTGGATTATTATAATGAAGATGGCACACTTATCAACACAAACTATGAAAGGATATCAGCACGTTTGAATCTTAATGCCAAGCTGTACTCTAATCTGGATATGAATGTCAGACTATCATATACCAATTCTAATGATCAGAGTACATCAAGCTGGACAACACTTAATGATGCTTACACTAAAATGCCCTGGGATATTCCTTATGATGAAAATGGGGAAATAGTAAAAATAACAAATTCTGTTCGCCCTGACAACGGTAAAAACTGGTATTCACAAGACAAATGGAACTCATTGCATAATGAGCAGTATAACTACAGTAAGTCTAAATCTTTTGGAATTGTAGCTGATGTTCAGTTCAACTGGACAATACTCCCATGGCTTATATTTACTACTACGAACAGATTTTCACAGGGCACATTCAAATATGCACAATTTATCGATCCGAGATCTTACAGTACTGAGTATGACAAGGGTTATCTTTTGAATGATACAGGTCATGACAAATCCTTTGGTACAACTAATCTATTAAAAGCAAACACCGATCTGGGAGACCATTCTTTAAACGGCTTGATAGGTTGGGAATACAGCAAATATGAAAATGAATTCACTTCAGCTTCAGGTATTGGTATGCCAAACGGCATGGATGCCTTGAACGCTGCAGCTGTTTATGCAGTGGGCGGATACAGAATACCGGGTGCAGGTTGGTCTACATTTGCACAAGGCCAGTATAGTTATAACAACCGCTATTTTGCCACAGCGTCCTACCGTATCGATGCAAGTTCTACATTCGGACCTGAAAGAAGAATTGGCCATTTTCCTGCTGTATCCGGATCATGGTTGTTAAGCAATGAAGAGTTTCTACAGGACAATGATCTGATCAGCTTCCTGAAACTCCGTGCAAGTTATGGTGTTACAGGTAATTCAAATATCGGATCCTTCCGTTATCTTTCAACCTTCTCATTAAACAGCACATATCAGGATTTGGTTGGTGCAACTCCAGAACGATCAGGTAATCCATATCTTGGCTGGGAAACCGCCTATATGTCAGGAGTGGGGGTTGACATTAATTTTGGCGAGAGAATCGAGTTAAATCTTGATCTCTATAATATCGATAACAAAGACCTTTTGCTTGCCGTTCCTAAAAAACCTTCAACAGGGTTCTTTGAAGGAATGGAGAATATAGGAAGTGTTCGAAACCAGGGAGTAGAAATTCAGTTAAACACAAGAAATATTGTAAGGCGTGACTTCACCTGGAATACCATGTTCAACATTGGATTCAATAAAAACAGTGTAACAGAAACGCCTAATGGTGAACCATTCTTGCTTACAAGAAATATGATTTATCAGGAAGTGAGTCCGGGTCAGGATATCTACAGCTGGTACATGCCAAAATGGATTGGAGTGGATCCTGAAAATGGAGATCCATTATGGGAACAAATTGTCAGAGATGAAAATGGAGATATAATCGAACGCTCAAGTACTAACGATTATACTAAGGCCGCTCCACAGGTTATGGGAAAAGCAACTCCTAAATTCAGTGGTGGTTTTATCAACAATTTCAGTTATAAAAGATTTAGCCTCAATGTAAACACCAACTACGTTTATGGAAATAAAATATATAATTATAACCGTATGTCCTCTGATGGTGACGGTGCTTATTTAGGCTATAATCAGATGTCACTTGAAAAAAGTAACCTTGGATGGACAAGATGGAGAGAGCCCGGTGACATTGCCACTCATCCAAAAGCAGTCATGAATGGCAACAAGGGATCTAATAGTATCTCCTCAAGATTCCTTGAAGATGGAAGCTTTTTCAGGATTAAGAACGTGACTTTAAGCTACAACTTACCAGAAAACCT
>JAQUIZ010000182.1 GCA_028683355.1 Fermentimonas sp. | reverse complement strand
ATGAACCAAACAGCTATAATGTATGGCAGGAACAGCCTGAACATGATGAACCGGTACAAAAAGTTAACGGTGATATCAAGCGTTGGGATTTCCGCGCAGATGATGATAACTATTACGAACAGCCGGGCAAACTGTTTCGCCTTATGAATCCGGAGGAACAGCAAAGGCTATTTGAAAATACTGCCCGTAATATGGGCGACAGCGATGAGATTATCAAGATCCGCCATATCGGCAACTGCTACAAAGCCGACCCCGCTTATGGCAGAGGTGTTGCAGATGCTTTAGGTATATCATATGACAAAGCTGGCATTCAGTAAGAACAGATAATTTCTGTTTTGTATTTAAATAAAACCCGGTCTCTTTTATTAACTCTGAAGAGACCGGGTTTTTGTGCTCTCAATTTTATGTATCTTTGTTTCTTCATATTTAAACAGGCACTAAAGTGTTAACAACCAAAGATAGAATAGAGATAAAATCATTAATGCAACAGGAGATAATTCCGGCAGTTGGTTGCACTGAGCCAATAGCTGTATCCTTATGTACAGCCAGAGCTACAGAAGTTTTAGGTGGAATCCCCGATAAAATTGATGTTTATTTAAGCACAAACATATTAAAGAACGCTATGGGAGTGGGAATTCCGGGTACAGGAATGAATGGTCTCCCGATTGCCATAGCCTTGGGTGCACTGAGAGGGAAATCAGAGAAAGGTTTAGAACTGCTTGATAATCTGTCTTCCGAAGAGGTTGAACAAGGTAAAAGATTTATCGGAGAAAGAACAATCAATATAAATATAAAGGAAAATATTTCTGAGAAATTATATATTGAAGTTCATTGTTTTAACAAAGAAAACATATCCAGAGCTATTATAAGTGGCAGTCATACCTCCTTCTCGCTTATTGAACTGAATGGAACAACGTTATACGAAAATAGTGAGTCTGCCGAACAGGACTTAAACAGTAAAACACAACTCACTTTCAGAAAAATATATCAGTATACAACCGAGTCCCCGATAGAAGAACTGGAATTTATCCTTGAAGCAGCAAAAATGAATAAAAAGGCTGCTGAAAGATCAAACCATGGTCATTTCGGTCATAATGTATCCAAAAACATTAGGGGTAAAAAAGGTCAAAGTATTTTCGGCGACAACTTACACAGCAGGATGGTATCCTCTACGGCAGGAGCCTGTGATGTCAGGATGGCCGGAGCTATGATACCTGTAATGAGCAACAGCGGCAGCGGGAATCAGGGCATAGCGGCTACATTGCCGGTACTGACTTATGCTGAGAATGTCGGGGCTTCTGAAGATCAACTTATTCGGGCTCTTATTCTAAGTAATCTTTCAATGATTTATATAAAACAACATATTGGCAGATTATCGGCTCTTTGCGGATGTGTAGTAGCGTCGACCGGTTCGAGTTGCGGTATTACATATTTAATGGGTGGCAACTACGATCAGATAACATACTCAGCTAAAAATATGATTGCAAATATTACAGGAATGATTTGCGATGGGGCAAAACCAAGCTGTGCTTTAAAAATTGCTAGCGGCGTTTCTACGGCTACACTCTCTGCACTTATGGCAATCGAAGACGAGGTGGTTACTTCTCAGGAAGGTATTATTGATCACGATATTGACCAGACAATCAGGAATCTTGCATTAATTGGTAACAATGGCATGGCTGAGACTGATAAAATTGTACTGGATATTATAATTAATAAATAATTTCTATCGGCCATACAACGAAATACCGCTCTGCTTTAACTCAACAAAATTCTTTATAACCGAAATTAACTTAGGAAATTAACATTGGTTCATTAACTTTGTTAGTTCGTAAAGACAACAATCATAAAACAGTTATGAAAAAAATAGCACTCAGATTATTCAGCATTGGAATTTTATTATTCCTTTCTACTGTTTATATACATGCACAGAATCCCATATCATGGGATTTCAAACTTTCTGATGCAGGAAATGGCGAAGTTAATATATTAGCAACAGCTACTGTAGAGCAGGGCTGGTATATGTATGACACCAAAATACCTGACGGAGGCCCTAATCCAACAATGATTGAATTTGATGAGATTAGAGGTGCGATAGCAGTAGGGGATTTCAAGTCCATAGATAAAGAGGCAAAAGTAAAGTTTGATGAGATATTCCAAATGGAAATCGGTTCATTTACAAACAGTGTTACTTTTGCACAGCGATTAAAAGTGACAGATAAGGCTGTGTTTTCAGTTATAGGTAATGTTCGTGCTCAGGCATGTAACGACCAGACCTGTACTCCCCCACTACCGGTAGATTTCACATTCTCAGGTTCAAATCTTCCGGCAACATTAGTTGTAACCGGATCAGCAACCGAAGTTATTTCAGGAACAGAAACTGCAAGTCTAATTGCAGCCGAACCAATTCTACAAACTGAGTCAGTTATATCAAATGTAACTACAGAACCTGTTGACAGCGATGTACTCTGGACACCTGTAATCGAAGAATTACAGGCACTTAGCAATGGTGATGATCTTGCAAATGCATCCTTAATAAGCATATTCCTAAAAGGTCTTATCTGGGGATTTGCAGCGCTTCTGACTCCTTGTGTTTGGCCAATGATACCTATCACAGTAAGTTTCTTCCTGAACAGAAATAAGAAAAGCCGCAAAAAAGCTATACAGGATGCCAGCATTTATGGTCTCTCAATAATAGTAATTTATGTAACACTGGGACTGATCATTACAGCCATATTTGGTGCAAGTGCTTTAAACAATCTGGCAACCAGCCCGGTATTTAATTTAATCTTCTTTGCTCTTCTTCTCACTTTTGCATTCTCTTTTATGGGTGCTTTTGAGATGGTTTTGCCCGCTTCATGGACAAACAAAATGGACAGCAAGGTCGATAGTTCAAAAGGTTGGCTGAGCCTCTTTTTTATGGCTTTCACCTTAGCGCTGGTGTCTTTCTCATGTACCGGCCCGATAATCGGGTGGCTGCTTGTAGATGCTGCAACACACGGCAATTTCATGGCACCTACAGTTGGCATGTTTGGATTTGCACTGGCACTATCTATTCCTTTTACACTTTTTGCCATCTTCCCATCATGGCTTAAAACACTTCCTAAATCAGGGAGCTGGCTTAATACGGTTAAGGTTGTACTGGGATTCATAGTGCTCGCTGTATCACTAAAATTCCTGTCGGTAGCCGACCTTTCAAGCGGATGGGGTATTCTGGACAGAGATATTTTCCTTGCTATATGGATTGTACTTTTTGTGGTATTGGGAGTATATTTGCTTGGAAAGATTAAGCTTAAAGGTGACAGCGAAATGAAGAATGTATCTCTGACCAGACTGGTTCTCGCTATGTTATCTTTTGCTTTTGCTGTTTATATGATACCCGGATTATGGGGAGCACCGCTTAAACCTCTCAGCGCAATTGCTCCACCATTATCTACTCTTGATTTTAATCTTACAGGTGAATCAAAGGGACAGGTATTTGATGATTATGAAACCGGTATGGCATATGCAGCACGTGAAGGTAAACCGGTGCTTCTTGAATTTGGAGGCCATGGTTGTGTAAACTGTCATAAAATGGATGCAACTGTGCTTGCAGAAGAGCGGGTAAAGAATCTTATAGAGGATGAATTTGTGTTTATTGTTTTAATGGTGGATGAGAGAACCAGACTGCCGGAGATATTAGAAGTTGATGACGCCGGTAAATCTACTCGCCTTAGAACTGTTGGCGATAAATGGAGTTACCTGCAGCGCCATAAATTTGGAATACAATCGCAACCATACTATGTAGTACTCGACCATCAGGGAAAGCCTCTCTCACCTGCACATGCTTATGATGAGAGTGTTGATAATTATGTAGAATTCCTTCAAACAGGATTAAGGAATTTTGGAAAGTAAACTACTGAGTCAGGTACTAAATAAATTAGGACAGTTGAGAAATAAGTAATATAATAATGAACAGCAGACAAGAGAAACTGGAGGCTTTTGGGCGACTACTTGACATAATGGATGAACTTCGCGAGAAATGTCCCTGGGATCACAAGCAGACCAATGAAAGTCTGCGTGCCAATACAATAGAGGAGACTTACGAACTGGCTGAGGCAATCATTAACAATGATAATGATGAAATAAAAAAGGAGCTGGGTGATCTGTTGCTTCATATAGTATTCTACTCAAAAATAGGCGAAGAAAAAGAGGCTTTTGATGTAGCTGACGTATGTAATTCTATCTCTGATAAATTGATCTTCAGACATCCTCATGTATTCGGAGACAAAAAGATTGATTCTGCAAGCAAGGTTGAACAGTCTTGGGAACAGAT
>JAQUIZ010000057.1 GCA_028683355.1 Fermentimonas sp. | reverse complement strand
TCTTGTCCAGAATGTCCGGAAGTACAGCCAGTAGTAAACGAAGCAGTTTATGTACCTAACGTAGTATTCTTCCGTATAAACTCTTCAACAATTGACAGAGGTCAGCAAGTAAGCGTTTACAACACTGCTGAATATATGAAGGCTAACGAAGATGCAAAAGTAAACATCGTTGCTTATGCAGACAGACAAACAGGTACACCTGAATACAACTTCGCACTATCTGAAAGACGTGCAAGAGCAGTTGCTGATGCACTGATCAATGAGTACGGAATTAACAGTGATCGTATCTCTATCGACTGGAAGGGTGATACCGAACAGCCATACGCAGAAAACGACTGGAACCGTGTAGCTATCTTCTTTGTTGACTAATTCAACAAGACATAATACATAATAAAAAAGCATCTCTCACGAGATGCTTTTTTTTGCTTTATAGCTAACAGTATAAATTCATTAACTTGTAATATTACTCTTTTATATAGATACGTTTTACCCGTGGTGAGACAGAAGTAAGTATTTCATATGGTATAGTTCCTATACATTCAGCCAGTTCGGTAACCGGTATTTCTTCGCCAATTAATACGACTGTATCGCCCTCTTCAGCCTTTATATCTGTAACATCAATCATACATAGATCCATACAAACATTTCCTACTATAGGTGCAAATTGTCCGTTTATAAGTACTTTACCTCTTCTGTTTCCAAACTGCCTGTCCATTCCGTCAGCATAACCAAACCGTATGGTTGCTATTCTGGCATCATGATCAAGTTTTTCTTTTCTTCCGTAGCCAATAGTTTCATTATTGGAAACCTGTTTAATTTGTAAAATAGTGCTTTTTAATGTGCAAACATTCCTGAGTCCATTGAGTCCACTGGGACTTACTCCGTAAAGCCCTATGCCGAGTCTGGCCATATCCCACTCATAGTCGTGAAAACGCTCAATTCCGGCTGAATTAAGAATATGCTTATAAACCGGATAACCTAATTCATGCTCTATCTTTTCTGCTACCTCTCTGAATGTATTAATCTGCTGATGTGTAAAATCGTCGAAAGCCCAACTTTCGCTGGCAGAAAGATGAGAGAAAATTGATTTGACCCTTAGTCCTTTCTGCTGCTTTAGTAAATCAGCCAGCTCTTCAACTTGCCCTGGAAGGAACCCCAGGCGATGCATACCCGTATCAATTTTCAGGTGTATAGGATAATCAGTTATTCCACTCCTCTCGGATTTTTTTATGAAAGTCTCCAGTATACGGAAATTATAGACTTCAGGCTCAAGATTATTAGTAATCAACTCTTCAAAGCCATTAACTTCAGGATTGAGAACAATTATGGGAAGTGTTATACCTTCATTTCTTAGTGATACAGCCTCTTCAGCTACAGCAACTGCCAGATAGTCACAACGATGGTACTGAAGTGTTTTGGCAATTTCTACAGCTCCCGCACCATATGCGTTAGCCTTAACCATACATATCAGCTTAACATCGGGTTTCAGTTTGGCTTTATAATAATTAAAATTATGTACTACTGCATCCAGATCTACCTCAAGCACTGTCTCATGAATTCTCTCTTCTAAAATATTGTTGATCTTTTCGAAGTTAAATCGTCTTGCACCTTTCAGGAGTATCAGTTCATCACGGAACGTTTCATGAATATTCGATTTAAGAAAATCATCAGTAGTTAAAAAGAAAGTTTTCTCGGGCATAGTAAACAAATCCGAGTTCGTCAATATATCTCTGCCTATACCAACAATTCTCTCAATTCCGCTCTGTTCTGCCATTTCAGCCACTCTTTTATAAAGGCTCTTTGGCGGGACACCTGACTGAAGGATATCTGAAAGAATCAGAGTTTTCTTTAGTTTACGGTCCATTTTACGCTGATGCTGAAAGTCAAGAGCAATCTTAATTGAATTTACATCAGAGTTGTAACTATCGTTTATGATCAGTGAGCCATGTTTACCTTTGCGGACATCGAGCCTCATTGCAACAGGCTCAAGTGCACTCATCCTGTTAGATATGTCATTGGGTGATACATGCAGATAAAGCGCTACTGCCAGACAGTTTATTGCATTCTCAATAGACGCTTCATCAATGAAAGGAATTTCGAAGCTATAATCAAAATTCATAAATGTATAGCTTATCTCAGTACAGTTTTCTTTTTTCTCTATATCTGAGATGAAAAGATGAGCTTCTCTGTTTTTTCTGGACCAGGAAAAAGTTTTCTGTGAAAGGACTTTAAGGTCGACACAACTATTTACCAGATCATTATCTTCTTCAAAAATAAAAACTTCGCAATTTGTGAAGAGCTCAAGTTTTTCGAGAGTTTTTTGCTGCAGTGAGCTGAAATTTTCCTGATGAGCCTCTCCTATTTTGGTTAACACACCAATAGTTGGCTTAATAACAGGCTCAAGATTTTCCATTTCGTCGGGCTTGGAAATACCAGCTTCGAATATGCCCAGCTCAGTATCTTCATCAAGCTGCCATACCGACAACGGAACTCCTATCTGTGAATTATAACTTCTTGGTGAGCGTACAATATTAAAATCTTTTTCCAATAATTGATAGAGCCACTCTTTAACAACTGTTTTACCATTGCTGCCAGTTATACCTATTACAGGAATATCAAATTTTGATCTGTGATGGTGAGCAAGTTTTTGTAAAGCAGACAGGCAGTTTTTGACTTTTAGAAAGTTAGCATCTTTGAAATCTCTCCATTCATCAAATTGCTTAGACACAACAAAATTACGTACCCCTGAGTTATATAACTCACTTATATAGTTATGAGCATCGTTATTTTTAGACTCCAGTGCGAAAAAGAGAGTAGTTGAAGGATTTGTAATCTTACGACTATCCGTAAGCAGTGTGGTTATTTCAGCATAATTCAGATTATTGGAAGTAATACCCAAAATTGATGCTATTTGTTTTATTTCGTATTTCATAATAATAGCTGTTGTTTTCAGTTTAACTAATCCCGGTCCTGTGATTTTAGTATAAATGAGATCTGATCAATTTCATTTTCACAGGATATAAAAGGATATTTTAAAGCAAAATCATTCAGACTGCGAACAGTCTGTTTTAGAAAATTTCTATAAGAGTTTGTTGCCGGAAACAAAGGTTTATGATTGATGGATTTTCTGATTTGTGACCACTCTTTATTTATCGATATTGTAGCATCAGAAAAAAAGGCTTTTGAAAAAAGTTTCCATATATAGTCAACAGCAAATGATGTTGGATGATTCATATCATCTTCATAAAACCTGTAATCACGAAGTTCGTCAATCATTATTTCATATGCCGGGAAATATTGAAGATCATCTCCAAAAAAACTTATTAACCGGTCGATAGCCAGATGCAAGATAGATTTACTTATTTGATTTTCATGAGCTCCATCCCTCCAGTGTCGTATGGGACTAACAGTAAAAACAAACTTTACATCAGGATTAACAGCTTTAAGCAGCATTATTAAACTTCTCCACTCCTCTACAATTTCTTCAACTGACAATCTTGTTCTTTCAAACATTTCCGGTGGAAATTTGTGACAATTGCCGACAATCTCATACTTATCCTTATATACTGCTGGCTTCAGACGATAAACATAAGCTGATCCAAATGTAATGAGAAACATATCTGCATTCTCAATAAAATCAGCAGCTTTATTATATCTTTCAGAGATTTTTTTCAGGCAAATATCTTTATCTGTATCAGAGAAACTACCATGATGCATGAAACTATGATACATTTCATTATTATATACAAGATCAGACTCGGTAAATTCAGTTTTACGCAAAAGTCTTCTGAGTGAAGATGAGACGGACATTGGATTGTATAGTATTCCAAATGGATTTACATCTACATTAAACTTGCTTTGCTGTAGTTTACTGCCAATGTTCTCTGAAAAGCAAGATCCAAACATCATCATCTTAGCAGAGTGATCTATTTTGAAACTAACTTCCGGAATCTGTACATGTGTTCTGAAATCCATCTTTTTATATTTATACCATTACAAAAATATAAATAAACGAACCAATTAGCTAATTGAAAGTTTTATAAAATGTGAAACATAAATATGAGTGAGGAGATGGGTAGGTATATAAAAAAGGAAAGGTTGTCTCACGACAACCAATCTTCATTGTTAACCTTAAATCTAATACCATGAAAAACACGATGCAAATATAGAGGTTTTTTGCTTACCCACCATAACTTTTGAAAGAAAAAAGCATTGTTTTTACACAGTTTAACGAAAATGAGACTGATTAAACAGTATTTTATTCGTTTTAGATGATTTTTTATATAATTTCGACTATTCCACATACAATACCAGTCCTTTCAGGTATTCACCTTCCGGATGGTAGATATTGATTGGATGATCTGCAGGCTGTGAGAGCTGGTGCAGTATCTGCACTTTTCTACTGCTTATGGCTGCAGCACTGAAAACAGCGAGTCTGAACTGTTCTTTAGAAATTACCTGAGAGCAAGAGAAGGTGAAAAGAATTCCACCTTTTGCAATTTTTTCGAATGCAGAATGATTCAATTTTTTATAACCCTGCAGAGCATTATTAACAGCCCCCCTATGTTTTGCAAAAGCAGGGGGATCGAGAACAATAAGATCATACTTGTCGCCAGGTGCATTATTTAAAAACTTGAAGGCATCTTCTGAGTATGATTTATGACGAAGATCATCACCAAAATTCAAATGAACATTTTGCTCAGCAATTGACATTGCCTTAGATGAGCTATCCACTGAATCTACTTGTTCAGCACCACCTCTGAGAGCATAGACAGAAAATCCCCCTGTATATGAAAACATATTAAGTACTTTACGTCCTTCAGAATACTTTTCCAGAAGTCGGCGATTCTCTCTCTGATCAATAAAAAAACCTGTTTTTTGTCCTTTAAGCCAGTCGATTTTGAATTTCAGTCCGTTTTCCACTGCAACATCATCAACATCCACCCCGCCAAAAATATAGGAATCCTCTGGTTCTATATCTGCTTTAAAAGGCAATGTTCCTTCTGATTTATAAAATATATTTTTCAGATTATCAGGACTATAAACAGCTTGCAGAGCTTTGGTGATTTCTGCTCTATCGTTGTGCATACCAACAGAATGAGCTTGTATTACAGCGGTGTTACCGTAAATATCAATAATTAATCCCGGGAGATTATCTCCTTCACCGTGAACCATTCGGTAAGTATTATTATCAGGACGAATCAATCCAATCTGTTTACGCATATTGAATGCTTCAGAAAGTCGCTCTTCATAGAATTTGGTGTCTATTACATCATCCTTAAATGATAAAATACGAACAGAAATACTCCCAATCTGATAATGACCTACCCCAAGAAATTCTTTCTCGTGTGATAAAACTCTGACAACCTCTCCTTCCTTTATACCATCAAATTTTGATGCCACTGCACCTGAAAACACCCAAGGATGGAATCTTTTCAAAAACTCGTCTTTTTTGGGCCTTAGAACAATTTCTTTGTAGGTATTCATATAATTAAAATTATTTATTAAAAAGAATCATACGAAACTCGCTTTAATCATATTACTTCGTTTAATGATTTGTATGCTCGTTTCTTATCTTATTTTGAGTCAGATGATTATATATTTTAAGACAAGCCCAGGCATCAATTGCTGCATATGATTGTTGTGCCGGTGACAACTCCGCTGCCTCCCAGTTGGATAGTCTTTGACTCTTAGATATTTTTTTTCCAAATATTATTGCATAAATCTTTTGAAGACTGTTATCCTCAATACCAAACTTATCTACAAAGAGCTGAAGATCAATAAAGTTTTGAGGTTTTTTTCTGGTACGTTTACGTAGTGCTGCGAAATCATCTCTCAGTGAAAGACCTATTTTTTTAATTGAGTCATTACACATAAGCTCTTCAAGAGAATCCGGGTAGCCAATTTTATTAAGTCTGAATAGAAAACACTCTTCTTCTGTTGCCAGTTGCAATAATGCAACATTATTTACATGTCCTCGTTTAAAAGCCGGTTTAGTTTCAGTATCGAACCCCAGGGCATGTTGAGTAGAAAGATAAGCTATTGCATTTTCGACTTCGGACACATGATCTATTATATATATTTTGCCATCGAAATCCACTCTATCCAATTCTGCCAGCTGTTGTTTAGTAATTGTTAATCCCACGAATCCTCCATATTTAAGAAATCATCATAATCAGTATTTTCAAATTCTTTGCTCTTGAGAGTATGCAATGGCCGTAAAACATTTACAAGTTTTTGACCCCAGTATGTACGGAAGTTTACTGTACAGATATTTATTGCACTCTGCATTTGATCGGAAAGTTCCATCTGATATACAGAGATAAAATTTCTGACATCCTGATAAATATCAGCAATGTTTTCCGATACAGTAGCTGAAATTGGCCTGTCGCTATATTTCATTTCTTCCAGGAAAACATCAAGATAAATATCCTCTTCACCCATAATATCACTGACTATATTTGCAACTCTGGCATAATCATCTTCTCGTACAAAAGGTGCCGGTGGCTCCTCAAAAGTTTCTATAGTATCCGGAAGCATAGATGCCTTTAAATACATAAGAGGAAGAATTTTAAGCATTTTTTCTATCCATACCGAACGGGATAATTTCTCATCTGACTCAAGCAACGAACAGAAATTGACTGCCACAGTCAGGAATTCAATTACGTTTTTATCATAAACTATTTCATCTATGTCACGTTTTTTCATATTATAAATATTCATTAAGATGTTATGTGGTCAACCATCTACATGAACAAAAGTACATAATATTTTCGATAATGATGTAAAGTGCACATTAACTATCATCTTATGAGTTACTGCAGGTTAAAAAATAGGGCAAACATTTTGTGAATCCGTTTGAAAACAATATCTTTGCATTTGAAATGAATGAGGGGAAGCAGGAAAATACCGCTTCCTTTTTTATTCAGTACACACCAAAATATGATTGATAAAAGCGAACTTGTCAATATTACCGAAGAATATTTGAATGATTCATCGAATTATCTGGTGGATATAATCCTGGGTTCAGGAAATTCAATTACAGTTGAAATTGATAACGATAATGGTGTGGATATTGACGATTGTGTAGCACTTAGCAGACATATTGAGTCTAAACTGGACCGTGAATCGGATGACTTCGACCTGACTGTAACTTCTGTTGGACTAACATCTCCTTTTAAAACAGTTCGACAGTATAAGAAATTCGAAAACAAGGAAATTGAGGTTCTGGGTAAAAATGGCATTAAACTGACAGGAATTCTGAAATCGTCCGATGACAACGGCTTTACTATAACAGTAGTAAAAAAGGTGAAACCTGAAGGTGCCAAACGCAAAGTGGATATTCAAGAAGATATCTATTACGCGTTTGATGAAGTAAAATATACAAAATATCTTATAAGATTTTAATAACAAATGGGCAAGAAGAAAGAATCCATAAGTCTCATAGATACATTTTCTGAATTTAACGAGCTGAAAAATATCGATAAGGCTACACTTATCAGTGTTCTTGAAGAAGCATTCCGTACAGTAATATCTAAGTCAGTCGGAACTGACGAAAATTACGATATAATAATTAATCCTGATAAAGGTGACCTGGAAATATGGCGTAACCGAATTATTGTTGAAGATGCTGAGCTGGAAGATCCAAATATGGAGATTACGCTTACAGAAGCTTTAAAGATTGATAAGGATTTCGAAGTGGGTGAAGAGGTAACTGACGAGGTGCCACTTGAACATTTTGGTCGCCGCACCATTCTCAATCTAAGGCAGACACTATCTTCAAAGATACTTGAACTTGAGAAAGACAACCTCTATAATCAATACAAAGAAAAAGTTGGAGAGATTGTTTCAGGCGAAGTATATCAGGTGTGGAAAAAAGAACTTTTACTACTTGACGACGATCACAACGAGCTTATACTGCCCAAAACAGAACAAATCCCAAGTGATTTCTTCCGCAAAGGAGAACATGTTCGTGCAGTAGTAGCAAGAGTTGAAAATAAAAATAATAATCCGAGGATTATTCTTTCCCGCACATCACCGGTGTTCCTGGAAAGATTATTTGAACAGGAAATCCCTGAGATTGCAGACGGATTAATAACTATAAAAGGTATAGCCCGTATACCAGGTGAACGCGCGAAAGTGGCTGTTGAAGCTTACGACGACAGAATAGATCCGGTTGGTGCTTGTGTGGGTATGAAAGGATTTCGTATTCACGGTATTGTACGTGAGCTGCGTAACGAGAACATCGACGTTATAAATTACACAAATAATACGTCTCTTTATATTCAGCGCTCTTTAAGTCCGGCTAAAATCAATTCAATAACAGTTAAAGAGGAAGAGCGCCGTGCTGAGGTTTTTCTCAATCCTGAGGAGGTTTCATTAGCAATTGGTAAAGGGGGTGCAAATATAAAGCTTGCATCAATGCTCACGAGTTACAATATTGAGGTATTCAGAGATATTGATGAAGTTGATGAAGAAGACATCTATCTGGATGAATTTCGTGATGAAATTGATGGCTGGGTAATTGATCAACTTAAGAAAATTGGGTGCTCTACAGCTAAAAATGTACTTGCAACAAGCAGGGAAAGGCTGATAAAAGAAGCTGACCTTGAAGAGAGCACAGTAGATGAGATTCTTGCAATTCTTCGATACGAATTCGATGATGAAGAAGAAAATGAAGAAAATGAAGATTCTTCTGCAGTTGATATTAATAAGACGGAAGAACCGGAAGTAAAAGAAGATGATGTGGAAGATCAAGAAGATCAACATTAATAGTTTCACATTACAAATTCAACAAAAAAAAGAGTAAGGTTAGAAGATATATATATGCCTATTAGACTAATTAAAGTTTCGAAAAATTTAAATGTGGGAATTAACAGCCTTGTTGAATTTCTGCACAAGAAAGGTATTGAAATAGAAGCAAATCCCAATGTTAAGATTGAGGATGAGCACTATGATATACTGATCGCTGAATTTGGCAAGGATAAAAACATACGGAAGGAAGCTACCGAAACACGTGAAAAAATGCATCGACGTGATGAAAAACGTGAAACTGTAGCTATTGAAGGTTATGAATTGCCTGAAGACAGCACACCCAAAAAAGTTGTTGAAAAAGAGATCATTGAGACCGAAGTTCCGAAGGAACTGAAACCACAGGTCAATGTTATTGGCAGTATCGATCTAGATAATCTGAATAAAAAGAAAACAGAACCTAAAAAAAGCGTAATTAAGGCTGAAAAAACTCCTAAAGAGGAAGTTAAAGTTCAACCGAAAGTTAACGTTGAGCCTCAAAATGAAGAAAAAGCAGAAGCTGTAAAAGAGACTCCTGAAAAACAGGAGTTAAAAGCAGAAGTTTCATCTAAAAAAGAGGCAGTAATTGAGAAGGAGGTACCTGAAGAAATACAGGAACCAAAGAAAGAGCCAATTACAGAATTTAAAGAAGAAACTAAACCTGAAATTAAAACTGTTGCAGAAGTTAAACCAAAAGCTGAGGTTAAACCAAAAGCTGAGGTTAAACCGGAACCTGAAGTTAAACCGGAACCTGAAATAGATAAAAAATCAGAAGTAAAATTAGAGACAGACAGTAAAACTGATGCTGAATCAAAACCTTCAATAAAAACTGAAACAATAAAAGATCAACAAATCTATTCTAAGGACGAAGAAAAAGTGAACGTAAAAACAGTTGAATCAAAAGCTGTTGAAATAACAGATCAGCCGGTTAATGAAAAAGTAAAAGAAGATCAGGAGACAGTATCACAGGAAACAGTTTCAGAAGATGCTAAATCAAAACCTGAAGGTTCCAGATCAGAAAAGGTATTCCGACTGCATAAAAATAAACTGGAATCAAACATTGTAGTTAAAGGTTCCATCGATTTGAGCGCAATAAATGACCGCACACGTCCGCCAAGAAAATCGCGGGCTCAGCGTAAGAAAGAGCGTCTTGAACGTGAACAGAAAAACGTCGACAGTAAAAAGCTGAAAGAGGAAAAGGTTAAACTTCTGAAGAAAGAGGCAATCGACGAGAAGAAGAAGCATCCGGATAATGTAGAATCAGCAGAAGCTGATAAAAAGAAAAAACGTAAAAGAATACGTTCAAGCAAAGTAAATATTGATAAACCTGCTACTTTTAATCAGACACAAAGAACTGACAGAAGATCTACACTCAGAAAACCTGTTAAAGCAGAGGTGAGTGAAGTGGATGTACAAAAGCAGATAAAAGAGACTCTGGCACGCCTTACTGAAAAAAGAGGCAAAAAAGGTGGCGCTAAATATCGTCGTGAGAAACGAGAAGCAAGTGCAACAAGACAGCGTGAGGAACTTAGACAGCAGGAAAGAGAAAGCCGCATACTGCAGCTTACTGAGTTTGTAACTGCAAATGACCTTGCAAATATGATGGATGTAACGGTTACAGATGTAATCTCTACATGTATGAGCCTTGGCGTAATGGTCGCTATAAACCAACGCTTGGATGCTGAAATCATAAATCTTGTTGCAGAAGAATATGGATTTAAAACTGAATTTGTTAGTGCTGACGTTATTGAAGCAATAGCCGAAGTGGAGGATAATCCGGAAGATTTGATTCCTCGCTCTCCTATTGTGACAGTGATGGGACACGTGGATCACGGGAAAACATCTCTGCTCGACAGCATCAGGAGCACTAACGTAATTGCCGGAGAAGCCGGAGGTATAACTCAGCATATAGGTGCTTATAATGTACAACTTTCTGACGGCAGAAAGATTACTTTCCTTGATACTCCCGGTCACGAAGCATTTACTGCCATGCGTGCACGTGGAGCTAAGGTAACAGACGTAGCAATCATTATAATTGCAGCAGACGATAATGTTATGCCTCAGACCGTTGAAGCAATTAACCATGCAGGTGCTGCAGGTGTTCCAATAGTTTTTGCCATTAATAAGGTAGATAAACCGGGAGCTAACCCCGAGAAGATTAAAGAAAAACTTGCAGAGATGAATTATCTTGTTGAAGATTGGGGAGGACAATACCAGTCGCAGGATATCTCAGCAAAAAAAGGCACAGGAATTCGTGAACTACTGGAAAAGGTGATACTCGAGGCAGATTTACTTGAACTAAAAGCAAATCCAAATCGTAATGCCAGCGGTTCAATTATTGAGTCGGAACTAGATAAGGGACGTGGATATATTGCCACTGTTTTAGTGGAAAACGGAACCTTGAAACAGGGAGACATTGTAATTGCCGGTGCTTATTTCGGTCGTATTAAAGCGATGTTTAACGAGCGTAATCAGCGTATAACTGAGGCTGGTCCTGCAGAACCGGCACTTATCCTCGGACTCAACGGAGCACCTCAGGCGGGTGACACATTCAATGTAATGGAGACTGAGCAGGAAGCACGTTCAATCGCTAACAGAAGAGAGCAGTTACAACGTGAACAGTCAATGCGTACACAGAAAATGCTTACACTTGATGATATCGGACGCAGGATTGCAATTGGAAATTTCCAGCAATTAAACATCATTGTTAAAGGTGACGTGGACGGTTCAGTTGAAGCACTTTCTGATTCACTGATAAGACTTTCTACAGAAGAAATTCAGGTAAATGTAATTCATAAAGCAGTTGGACAAATATCAGAATCAGATATTACACTTGCTGCTGCTTCAGAAGCAATTATTATCGGGTTCCAGGTGCGACCTTCACTAAATGCACGTAAGGAAGCCGAGAAAGAGGGTGTTGACATTCGTCTGTACTCCATTATATACGACGCCATCGAGGAAGTTACAGCTGCAATGGAAGGTATGTTATCCCCGGATATTAAAGAAGATATTACCGGTAATGTGGAAGTACTTGACGTTTTCAAAGTATCTAAAGTTGGTACAGTAGCAGGTTGTATGGTTAGAGACGGAAAAATAAAACGTTCAAGCAGAATCCGACTTATTCGTGACGGAATTGTTGTCTTTACTGGAGAACTTGATTCTTTAAAACGTTTCAAGGATGATGTCAGAGAGGTAGCGAACGGTTATGAGTGCGGTATAACAATACACAATTTCAACGATATAAAAGTGGGTGATATTATTGAAGCTTATGAGGAAATTGAAGTAAAGAAAACTTTATAAGAAAATATATTCATTTCATTAAAAATATGGTTATGACAAAAATAAAACTTTTTAGCCTTTGCTTATTTATTATGGCATTCGGTGGAAAGGCCTTATCTCAAAATTTCGGTCAGCCACAAAGCTTAGGCCAGCAGCAAAACATTCAGCAAATAAGGATAGGATATGTAAATTCAAATGATATTCTTAAAGATTTCCCTGAAAGAGAACAGGCTACTGAGCAATTACTTACACTAAGTAAAGAGTATGAAAGTGAATTACAGCTAATGCAAAGTGAATATAACAAAAAATATTCCGACTATATCACTTATCAGTCTTCACTCGCAGAAAATATCAAATTACGCAGAATGCAGGAGTTGACTGAACTCGAAAACAGAATGCAGGAATTCATGGCTATGGCTCAGCAAGATATTGAATATCAGGAAAAAGAGAAACTAGAGCCATTACAGCAAAAGATTAAAGAAGCGATTCGACTGGTAGGTATAGAACGAAATTATACCGTAATCTATGATTTAGCCAATCCCGGTATAGCCTTTGTTTCTCCTCTCGCAGAAGATGCCAACTTTTATGTAAAACAGAAGTTAGGTATTCAATAAGAGGTAATAAGTGGAAAAGACAGACCCCGATAAAGCAGGTGCAGTCGGAATATTTGATTCCGGCTACGGTGGCCTTACTGTTTTATCCGGGATAAAATCTGTTTTACCAGACTACGACTATATCTACCTTGGCGATAATGCCAGGGCTCCTTATGGGAACCGTTCATTTGAAAGAGTATATGAATTTACACTCGAAGCAGTAACATGGTTCTTTAAACAGGGTTGCCATCTTGTTATTCTGGCATGCAATACAGCATCTGCAAAAGCTCTTCGCACTATTCAGCAGGTAAATCTGCCTCAGATAGATACTAACAGAAGAGTACTTGGCGTTATTCGCCCCACTGCAGAGCATGTTGGATTACTATCTAAGACAAAACATATCGGTATCATGGGCACAGAAGGCACTATTCAATCAAAATCATATGAGATAGAGATTGCTAAGTTGCATCCGCAAATGACTGTAACAGGTGAAGCATGCCCAATGTGGGTGCCACTGGTTGAAAACAGAGAGTATGATAAACCGGGAGCCGATTATTTCATCAAACAACATGTGGAGAATCTTTTAAATAAAGATCCTCAAATAGATACAATAATACTGGGATGCACACATTATCCTCTTTTAATGAAAAAAATTAAAAGATATCTGCCTGAAAATATAACTGTTGTTTCTCAAGGAAATGTCGTTGCAAATAGTCTGAAAGATTATCTAAACAGACATCCGGAAATAGATGCTAAATGTACTAAAGGAGGCACAATACGATACTTTACAACCGATTCACCTGATAAATTCAATTACCAGGCTTCAATATTTCTTAAAGAACAAATTGTTGCCCAAAATGTAACAATATAATTATCAATATGAACTGGTTTGATTTAACTATTCTGATTTTTCTGCTCTTAGCCTTGGTTAAAGGTTACAGAAAAGGTTTTATTATGCAGCTGGTGGGACTGGCGGTTATCTTACTCGCAGCAATATTTGGAGGTAAACTTGCTGAAATAATCCTGCCTGAAATTAATCGTTTCATGGATATCACACCCAGCTTCGCCAGAGCTCTCTCCTTTTTAATAGCATTTGGTCTGATTGCAGTAGTCATTTCTCTTGTGGGCAGACTTATCGAAAAATTCGCAGAGGTTGTGTTGCTTAGCTTTGTAAACCGGTTATTGGGCAGTGTTATTGCAGTAGGCACAATGATGGTAGTTTTAAGTATAGTCTTAAATCTTGTGCTTATGCTTGATAAGAGAGAAAATATTATCAATAGTGAAATAAAGCAGGAGTCGTTTTTCTTTAAACGTGTCGAAGCAGTTGTTCCGGCCATTGTCCCATATCTCAATAAAGAATTTTGGGAAGAATACATTCCTGAAAATTACCGCAATGAGATAGAAAACAAGAGTGATAGCATACTTCACGAAATGCCAGGATTTAACAATATTGATTCAACATTTCAGAAACGACATTTTAAGGTAGATTAAGCATATGGCAATTCATAAAGAGGGTAAAAAACCACTTATCAGAATATTTATTTGTTTGTTACTGATAAATGTAATAACATTTTATTTTCTTCCGGATACACTTTTCACAGTAATTATTTTAGTGCTCTCACTGATACTGTTTGCCTTGTCGATGAACTTCTACAAGAAGCCAAACCGTGAATATAAAGGCGATTTACATGGTTTGGTGAATGCACCCACCGATGGCAGAATAGTAGCAATTGAAAAAGTGTTTGAAAAAGATTTTTTTAATGATGAACGGATACAGATATCTATCTTCATGACGTTCTTCAACGCACATTCAAACTGGATCCCGGTATCGGGTAAACTAATCCATGTTTCTCACGTACCGGGTAATTTTCATGCTGCCTATTTGCCTAAATCAAGTACTGAGAACGAGCATTCTAATATATTGATAAAAACTCCCGAACATGGTACAATTCTGACAAAGCAAATTGCAGGAGCAGTAGCCCGCAGAATAGTCACATATGTAAAAGAAGATGAGGATGTGCATATAGGATCTCCTTTAGGGTTTATTAAGCTTGGATCAAGAATGGATATTTTTCTTCCGTTAGATAGCGAGATACTCGTTAATATTGGAGAAGAAGTGCGTGCCAATGTCACATTTCTTGCACGTTTAAACAAAGTGAACAACAAATGAAAAAACATATTCCAAATATACTAACGCTGCTAAACCTTTTTTCAGGTTGTATTGCTATAATTATGGCATTCAAGAACGATTTTGAAGGTGTGGTAATTTGGGTTGCAATTGCAGCTCTGTTTGATTTTTTTGATGGAATGGCGGCAAGGATTCTTAAGGCATATTCACCTTTGGGCAAAGAACTTGACTCACTTGCAGATGTAGTGAGTTTTGGTGTTGCTCCAGCTGCTGCATTATACATCCTGATGAATAATTATTTCTTACTTAACGGGTTACCTCTAATTGTAAGTCATTATGCACCTTATCTGGCTTTCTTAATCCCTATGTTTGCGGCATACAGGCTTGCAAAATTCAATATAGATGAGCGACAAACTACATCATTTTTTGGATTGCCTACTCCTGCGAACGGACTTTTTTGGATAAGTTATTGTTATGGCTTACATAAATTGGCACCTCTCAACGAACTTATCTTTTACCTTACAATAATGCTGATATTCCTGTTCTCTTGGCTGATGATATCAGAAATTCCTATGTTCTCACTTAAAATCAAGAAAATAACTTTAAAAGGTAATGAAAGGCAGCTATTACTCGTATCTCTTTTCATAATATTCATATCCCTATGGGGTATTTCAGGTATAGCAGGAGTGATAGCAGCATACATAATTATATCGATATTTACCCCTCGTATATCAAATCCAAGCGTTAAATAATTAAAACTTATTGGACAGGTTCGAAGGAATCATCGTATCTTTACTAAATATTCTATCATTTTATACCACTTATGGGTTTTCTTTTAAAATTTTTCTTATTCTTCGTATTTATATACCTGTTACTTAAAGGCTTGGTAGCTTTCTTGGTAGGGGGTAAAAGATCTGGAACATCAACAAATCAGTACAGACAACAAAGGTCTCGCCCTGAGCAGCCTAAACAACCTGAAACACAGGAGGATCGCATCATTGAGTATCAGAAGAAATCTTTTGAATCAACTGAAGCTGAAGATGCGGATTTTGTAGAAATAAAAGACAAGTGACAAAAAAAGTTAGTAATTTTTAGTGGAAAATCAATAATATATTATACAAATAAACATGACTGATATTTTTGACAGACTGAAAAGCGTGCAAGGACCGCTTGAGCAGTATCGCAGAAAAGCAGAAGGCTATTTTATGTTTCCTGAATTAGAGGGTGATATAGGCCCCAGAATGAAATTTCATGGACGAGAGGTTATAACCTGGAGTTTGAATAACTACCTGGGTCTGGCCAATCATCCCGAAGTACGTGAAGTAGACGCTAAAGCTGCTGCAGATTGGGGTATGGCTTATCCTATGGGTGCAAGAATGATGTCAGGACAAACAAAATATCACAAAGAGCTGGAAGAGCGTCTGGCGAAGTTCGAGAAAAAAGAGGCTGCCTATTTGCTAAATTATGGCTATCAGGGCATGGTTTCAATTCTTGACTCATTAGTTTCAAGAAACGACGTAATTGTTTACGATTCAGAATCTCACGCTTGTATCATGGATGGTATTTTCCTTCACAAAGCAAAAGGAGGAAAGAGTTTTGTTTACCCGCATAACGATATGGAGCGTTGCGCAAAGATGCTAGGCTTTGCAACACGCAATGCTGAAGAAACAGGTGGAGGTATTCTTCTTGTAACAGAAGGCGTTTTTGGAATGTCGGGCGGACTGGGCGATTTACCCGGTATCGTTAAACTCAGAGAAAAATACAACTTCAGAATAATGATAGATGATGCACATGGCTTTGGCACAATGGGTGAAACAGGTGCCGGAACTAGTGAGCATTATGGACTAATGGATGAGGTAGATATCTATTTCTCCACGTTTGCAAAATCTATGGCAGGTATTGGTGCTTTCGTAGCCACAGACAAGGCTATAATTGATTCACTTAAATACAATATGCGTTCGCAGATATTCGCTAAATCTCTTCCAATGCCAATGGTTATTGGTGCACTAAAACGTCTTGACATTCTGCAGAATCAGCCGGAACATAAAGAAAACCTCTGGAAAGTTGCAAAAATGCTTCAGGAAGGTTTGGTTGCTGAAGGGTTTAATATTGGTGATACTGAATCTCCTGTAACTCCCGTTTATGTTAAAGGTAATGTAGCAGAGGGAACAAATGTGGTAGTTGACCTTCGCGAGAATCATGGCATTTTCTGTTCAATTGTTGCATACCCTGTAGTGCCTAAAGATGTGCTAATGCTAAGGCTTATCCCAACAGCTGCACATACACAAAAAGAAGTAGAAGAGACTATTGAAGTTTTCAAAATAATCAAAGCAAATCTCGAAGCAGGAAAATATAAATCCGAAGAGATGCAATCGATGTCAATCGAGTAAAAATAAGTAAGATGCTACGAGTAAAAGTTCAGCATAAGTACAAATTAACTTGTACAAAATGCGGTCACGTAACCCCCAACTTCTGGACATGGTTCGATCAGAACCAGCAATGTCCAAAGTGCGGCAGTAAACATTCGGAAGTATCATACAACAGAAGGTACCAGAGGCTGCCCCGAATCATGAAACGTCAACCGGATAGCTTCTGGCACTATTTTCCTTACCTCCCTCTTTTACGCAGGAGACACATAATCTCACTTAAAGAAGGGGCTATACCTGTTGAAAAATGGACTTTCCTTGAAGATTTTGCAAGGGAAAAGTTCGGTCTGAATATTAACGTACATGTATATCGTAATGACCTTAATGGCGGTACAGGAACTTTTAAAGACATAGCCGCTTCACTGGCTGCCAGCTTATTCAATGAGATTGGTATCAAACAGTATTGTATCGCTTCTACAGGTAATTCAGCCACTGCATATGCCAAATACCTATCCATGGCAAACGTAAACTGCTCGGTTTTCATGCCCGAAGACACTTTAAAAGCATCTGAAGCGACTATCAGTTCTTATGGGCAACAGGTTTTCAAGGTATTAGGTGATTATGCCAAAGCTAAAGAATTAGCTGCCGGTTACGCTAAAATACACAATATACATATGTCAACCGGCAATATCGATCCAATACGTATTGAAGCCAAAAAGACAATGGTTTTTGAGTGGATCCGTCAGATGGATAAATTCCCTGATGTATATATTCAGGCAATCAGCGGTGGTACCGGTCCAATAGCTATTGATAAAGGTATTCGCGAGATTAAGGAGATTTACCCTGACCTGAAAAACCCACGATTGCTTCTTGTTCAAACAGATGGTTGCGATCCAATGGTACAGGCCTGGGAAAAGGCAGAAGAAGCCGGATTTCCGGAAGGATTCGAAAATGAATACCCCATAATAGAGAACCCACAGACGGAAGTACCTACATTGGCAACAGGTAATCCGGCATCATACCCTATACTTGCTAAACTGGTACAAAAAACAGGTGGCAGTTTTCTTAGAATGCGTGAAAACAAACTCCTT
>JAQUIZ010000056.1 GCA_028683355.1 Fermentimonas sp. | reverse complement strand
AATTGACAATAAAAGAATAATTGTATTTTTTATAGCTGTTTGTGAATTCATCTTATAATGTTAAAGATATTTTTATTTCTCATTTTTCTTGAATGATTTTAGCAAAAGGAACAATTCTTCAAAAATAAGAAAAATAGTCATTTTAACTTTAAATTATGAAAAATATTTCTTTCGACAATTGATATTAATCGTCAGAATCAATTATTAAGAATGAGAATCGAAAAAGACTGTAGCTAATATCCATAAAAATAAAAAAATGAGGGACTGTTTGACCAATGAGCCATACAGCCCTCCTTACATTTCTTTTTTAGTTTGGATTAACTACTATTATTTATCACTCATGTTAGAGTCATCGTTTTATCAGATTTTATTAAATTCCTTTACTATTTGGGGTGTTATTGTAGTGAGATCTTTTATATAAACAGGTTCTTTAGAATTAATGCTCTTTCGTGCAGCAATCCCTACCAAACAGGCTAATGCTCCATCCCTTACACCGGCAGATTGTTTAAGTGCATCTGTTGTTCCAGGTATAAAAATTTGGTCTTTAAGAATTCTGTCTCCACCACCATGACCGCTACCCTGAGGTATTTGAATATATTCCCTTCTTCCGAAGCTTTTGTACAGAACAATTTCATCAAAGTTTGCATCAGTTGTCGGATTAGATTCCTGAACCCATGCATCTATTCTTCCTTTTGTCCCGTTAAAGGCTATTCTGTATCCTTCATAAGGAGAGTATGTAGTTAATGAGTATGATACCTGAACACCGTTCATGTACTTGATAGTAGCTGCCATTTTATCATAAATGTTCACATCATTTCTGAATACACATCCATCGCGATGATATCCGTCATATTTTTCATTATCTACATATAGTTTTTTGTAGTTCTCACTCCTCATAATATCAAAATAGAAATTACACTCTTTAGTATGAGAACAGTTTCTGCAATTTTCTGCTCTGAAAGGTCCGTTTTTACCATAGAATTCTAGATCTCCTAAAGCATAAACACTTTCCGGATCGCTCTCAATCCACCAGTTAAGAAGATCAAAGTGGTGACTAGCCTTATGAACCCAAAGTGATCCTCCTTTTTCCATAAGTCTGTGCCATCTTCTAAAATAATCGGCGCCATGAGATGTATCAAGATACCAATGAAAATCTACAGATGTGATATCACCAATTTCTCCAGAACGCAATATCTCCCATATTTTAGCACGGTGAGGAGAGTAACGGTAATTAAAAGTTACCCTGCATTCTTTTCCTGTTCTCTTTTCGGCATCTATGATTCTTTGAATTTTTTTCTCATCTATCGCCATGGGTTTTTCACAAATAATGTTTGCTCCCATTTCCATACCTTTCTCAGCAAAGTAGTCGTGAGTATCATCATCTGTAGTTATTATAAGTACTTCAGGTTTTGTTTCGCTCATCATCTTTTCAAAATCGTTGTAAGTAGGGCAGTTAGCTCCAACCATCTGACTTCCAGCTTCCAGTCTGCCTGGGTTATGATCACAAAGTCCTACGTATTCTACATAGTCTGAGTAATCTCTTATAACACTTCTTCCCCACATACCTGTTCCTCTGCTTCCAAGCCCAACTAATGCCACTTTAGCTTTACTTGTTGTTTTTTTTGCATCAGCAACATTTCCTGCAAAAATTTGCGGCTTTGAATTAATCATACTTGTTCCGGCAATTGCTCCGGATACTGCCAAGAAATTTCTTCTTGACATTGTTGAATTCTCTTTTTTCATATTTATTTATATTTCTATTTTGAATGATAAGATGTCAAAAATATCTTAAAAATTAAAGTTATTATATATCTCTTCAATCTGTTTATCTGTAAGCTCACCTCCAATTACTATTTTATATTTGAAAGCGATTTTATCCCCATTCTTAAGCGTTATTTTAACAGGCTCAGAGTCCTTATCAACCGCTCTTCCCGCGAGATTGTTCATTGCAAAAAGTCCATAGCCTCTGGCATGTGACCAAGCAGAATCGTAAGGATTATTGTGATGGTCCAAAATAACAATTGTGATAATTTCCCCATTTTTATTGGCACTCAGTGCAACCCATTTGCTTTTTTTACCCCATACATTACCTCCTGTTACACCTTCGGCATTTCTGTATACTCCATTAACACCTTCATTATTAAGTATAGGCGTCTCTGTTATATTTCCTTCCGAGTCTAGATACTTCTCAGCTTTTTGTGAAGGTTCTTCAAATGCCCTATCTACTCTAAGCCCCAGAAGACCTTCCTTGTTTTCAGTAAAAACAACCTCTTCTTGTTTAGCTGTAAGTGATGTAATTCTCTCTATAAAACGAGTCCCATTTTTCTCACTAAATATAAACTTAGTTTTCTCATTTAACAGTATGTTTCCTTCACTATCTTTCCAATTTGCTAGAGTAACCAACTCTCCATTGACAGGATCCATTTTTTCAATTGAAACAAACTTTATGGATCCATATTTATGTTTAACTTCAGGTTTAATTGCGAAAGAGTTGTTCCAAAAATCTAAACCATTTACATCACCAAAATTAAACCATAATCCAATATGATGAGGATGATCTACTCT
Organism: Fermentimonas sp.; assembly: GCA_028683355.1. GTDB lineage: Bacteria > Bacteroidota > Bacteroidia > Bacteroidales > Dysgonomonadaceae > Proteiniphilum. Next base: position 15,864 of record JAQUIZ010000056.1, on the reverse strand, counting down.
TTCAAAAGGTCTCGGGTTAAGAGGATAACCTCTAGTTATATCTTGACCTGAAATAGTATGAATTGGATACAAAACCTGCTTTTCCATGTTGTCAGGATAAATAAAAGAGGTGAAATATTTAGAATCTATGAATATTTCCACTTTTTTATTTACTTCATCATGTTTAAATTCCACATTCCCTGTACTATTATCAGCATTGATTGAAATGCCTGATAAAATCAACAGGAGAGTAATAAATAATTTAATTGTTTTCATTTGAATTAAGTTTATTCGATTTCCTTAATTTATCAATTATAATGAACCATAATCATAGCCTGGAGGCAGCATGTCCTGAGTTATGTTTTTAAAGTTATTTATCTGGTCAAGCGGAAGAGGTTTGATGTAATGATTGTCATTTACATAGTCTCTCCATCTTTGAACATTGTCAGCAGTTTCCTCACGACTCTTAGGATTATTCTTTTTAATCCTATCTACAAGTTTACGTGTTCTCTTTAGTAGGTTAAAATTATTATGTTCCATCCCTAATTCTCTTTGATACTCATCAATTATGAAATCTACATCAATAGCCTCTTGTCTGTAAACTTGTGCATCATTGATATCATCAAAAGCTCTTTCCCAAATCGGCTTTAGAGCTTCGTAAACAGCTGCATCTCCTAGGTTTAGTCTCCAGTTACATTCAGCTACAATTAAATACATTTCCGGAAGTCTAATTATTATGGAGTTTGCATTACCTTCCTCCTGTTTACCCATTTCAGTTCTTGATCTATCATAGAATTTCTTAACACTATAGTATTTGCTTCGATGTTTTAGAGGTCCTCCATAGTATTCTGAATCAGGGTCATCCATGTCATAAACTTCATTTAGACCATCAAGAAAATAAGCTTTTGGATCTCCGGAAGCTACCCAATCGCGATGTTTTTTATCCTCCTCAGGTGTAATCGCTCGCAATGGCATATATAAAACCGTATCAGTCATGTTAAATGGTGCAGCTTTATCATCATCGACTTTAAGATATAGAGTCTCAAATGTTGCTTCTTGTCTTTTATCTTTATCATCATACATCATTATCCAGTGAAATGTGGGCATAACGTGTCTGTATTCTCTACCATAATACATAGAATGAGAAGGCATTACATAGTTGAATTTTACCCCTGCATCATTTAAACGCGGTACAACTAATTGTTGCGTGGAAGCCGTACTTGTTCCATCGTTATTTTTGTGAAGTATAAGAGTTTCACTTGTTCGTCCAACTGCTGGTCTATGTATATAATTTGGAGGATCATTAAATAATTTGTCAGTAGTCCATTGTACAGCCCAAATAACCTCATCGCTAGTTTTGTTGTATGCATCAAACACTTTGCTGTAATCTTGTTCCATTTTATAACCATAATCGTTTATTACGCTAAGTGCTAAGTTTTTTGTTTCTATGTATAAATCGTCAAGAGATGAGTATCCTAATTTTGAATACAAGTTATATTCAGGCTGTCCACTGTATTCACTATGTGAATAGCCTGCTATCGCAAGTAGATGCCTTGCTTTTAAGGCTTTGGCTGTTCCCTGGGAGACTCTTCCAATTTCTGATATTTCTGACTTTGTTGGGAGTTTACTTATAGCATAATTAATATCTTCTAATATTTTAGTGTAAAAGAACTCTACAGACTGCTGATTAATATTTAACATTTCCGGATCATATTCGGTGTAAACTTTATCTTGATAATGTCCGTATTTTCCCCAGAATTCAACCTGTATCTGATAAAAATGAGCTCTCATGAAACGTAATTCTGCTAGATAAATCTCTGCTACTCGATCATCAGGTTCTTCCCCGATAATATATTCAAGCCTGTTAATTATCATTATACCTCTGTGAATACTTTCAAAAACCTCATTAGGAGAATCCCAATCCACATTTTCTGCCTGATCATAGGAATTATTCATGGAAGAGGCATTTTCAAATAAGTCCCCATAATAATCCATCCTAAACATGTGATGTTGATATAAGTCTCTGCAAACAGTGTAAACAGCAGAAACACCTTCGTATAGTCCCTGTTCTGTTTCATAATAATCTTCTGTCATCTGACTTTTCGATTCTTCTTTTAAAAAATCCTGACAGGAGTAAAAAAATACCAAAAATAATGCGAAAATATATATATTTATTTTTTTCATAACCGATATTTTTTGATTATTAAAAATTAAAATTAACTCCCATTACATAAGAAGATGGAATTGTATACATCGTATTAGGTTGTTCTGGGTTAACATCCGACGGTGCAGCTTTATAAATGTAAAATGGATTGCTCGCCTGAACGTAAATTCTTAATTTGTTAATATTCATGTTAGACACAAGTTTACTTAAATCATATCCCAGAGAGATATTTTGCATTTTTATGAAGTCTCCATCAAAAATAGACAATGTACTAGTGTAGGAGTTTGATTGCGCAGTTTGGGCTCTAGGCCAATCATTTGTAGGATTCAGAGGAGTCCACCAGTTTATGGCATCGATTATCATTTTGTCGCCGTTCCATTCAGCTGTATAGTTGCCTGCTTGAATCAAATGTCCAAATTGCCCCACTACATTAAATGAGAAGTCCAAGTTTTTATATCTAAGACTATTTTGAAGAGAAGCAATTACTTTAGGTTCTCGTTGACCTAAAATGAACCTGTCATTGTCAGTAAAAGCAAAGTCTCCATCTCTGTCAATTACTTTAATTTGTCCTGGCTCCATTTTATACTTTCTAGCTTCATCTGCTTCATCTATTTGCCAAATACCTATTTTTTTGTAATCCCATGTCACCCTAATTGGCTGTCCAATAAACCAACCCTCACTCCTGTTATCTTTTCCGTCAGCTAAATCAATAATTTCGTTCCAGTTTCTGGATGCCATTGCTGATATTGTCCAATTTAGATCATTTCTGGAGATAATATTTGAAGAAAGTGATAACTCAATCCCTTCATTTTTTGTTTTGCCAATATTCTGCCATATAGAACTGAAGCCTGTACTACCGGGAAGAGAGCGTTCCATTAACAAATCTTCATTTATGGTTTGATACAACTCAATGCCTCCCGATAGTTTACCTCTTAATAAATTAAAATCAAGACCAAAATTCCATGTTTTTGAAACTTCCCAACCAAGGTTTGTGTTTGCAATACCGCTTGGTCGCCATGTGTAGATTCCATTTCCTGCCCAACTATAAGCTCCCTGTGTCAAGGTCGTTAATGTTTGATAAGGACTAATAGCTTGGTTTCCTACTTCACCATAGCTAGCTCTTAGTTTCAAAACTGTCAATATATTTTGATTTTTCATGAAGTCTTCTTCTGTAACAACCCAGGCAGCGGACATTGATGGAAATGTTCTCCATTGGTTACCCTCTGCTAAACGTGAAGATCCATCAACTCTAACAGCAGCATTTAGGAGATATTTTCCGTTATACTCGTACTGACCGCGGAACATATAAGAGAGAAGTGAGGTTTTCTCAAAACCGGACCACAAGTTTCTGTTTACTATACCAGATTCAAGAAAATGATAATCCATATATTGTGCCGGAATATTTTGAGCAGAACCGCCAAGCCATTCATTCTTATCTTGAATTGCTTCTATCACACCTGTAGCCATTATATTATGTGATTCATTGAATTCTTTTTGAATATTAATAATACCATTCCATGAATAATCAAGCCCTGAACTTTTTTCCATACTGGCAGAATTCAACCCTAAGTTTTGATAACTCGTTTTAGAATCTCTATAATTCCCGCTTGTTCCTTCGTTGACATCAATCTTTAAGTTAGTTGTAAGCGTTAACCAGTCTAAAGGCTTTGCTTCGAGTTTTAGAATTATATCAGCCATTTTTCGTACTCTGTCTTGAACCAGATAGCCCTTCTCATAATTCCATAAAGCGTTAACATATTTTTCCTTGCCTACAGCATCTTTAAATCCTTTTGAAGGATCTTCATCAATGTAAGGTGTTTCAAAAGGAGTCATTCTACGAAGATTATCCCACATGTTATCAGGCCAACCTGTGTGCTTTCTGTACATTAGACGATTAATCATTCCAAAATCAAGCCAATCAGTTATTTTCAAATCAACATTAGAGCTTAAAACATGTCGTTGAAAATTTACTGTTTTATAGTACGAATTGTCTTCCTGAAAATTATAGCTCAATCTATAAGACATTCTATCACTTCTATTACTGATAGCTATGCTATGTCCTTGATTAAAAGAGGTGTTGTCGAAAAGCGCTTCTTGCCAGTTATAATTGATTCCCTTATTGTAATAATTTTCAGCCCATGTTGAATTAAACATTTCCATACCTCTTTTAGTGTCTATGGATGAATTTTGCCAAAGTTCAGCATTCATAGCACCGTGGGTTTGGTATCTCATCACATCTCTAATTAACTCTGCATATTTTTCAGCAGATTGCATTTTTATAAAATCATAGTCATTTAATCCAATAAATGAGTTGACTTCTATGTTTACCTTAGATATTCCATCTCGTGCAGCTTTAGTTGTTACCAAGACAACACCATTTGCAGCACGAGAACCATAAATTGCAGTTGCAGCAGCATCTTTAAGAATTTCCATCGATTCAATATCTTGGTTAACAAGGTTATCCCAACTACCCGGCATACCGTCAATTATCAAAAGTGGATTATTACCTGCTGATAAAGATCTGCTACCCCTAATTCTAATTGAAGGTGATTCTCCCGGTTGTCGCGAAGGTGTTATATAAACTCCGGCAGCCTGTCCCTGTAAAGCATCTACAACATTCGTGCTAGGGAATGCCTCTATTTGTTCAGTTTCAACTCTCGATACTGAGCCCGTTAAGCTGCTTCTTTTCATTGTACCATATCCCACAACCACCACTTCTTCTAACGCCTGAGTATCTTCCAGTAGTGTGATATTGATAGTAGTTCTGCCTTTTGTTTCAATTGTCTGTTCAAGATAACCGATGTAAGAAACCCTTAAAACAGCGTTATCGGCAATTTCTAGTGTAAATTTTCCGTCAATATCGGTTACAGTTCCATTTGTCGTACCTTCTTCTATTATATTTGCCCCTATAATGGGAATTCCTTCATTGTCAACTACCGTTCCGCTTATCTGCGCCATAGAACACACAATCCCTGAAAGCATGAATATCATGGTGAACAGAATAATTATATTTACTCTTGAAGTTAAAAACATGTTCTTCTTCATACTGTTATACAATTTTTGGTTATCAAATTTTTATCAAAACATATTCCCTCCGAAAAACTTCAGAGTAAATCCTATTACATATTTTAGAATTTACAAAAAGATTTTTCAGAAGGAATATATGTATTAGTATTTAAACACTTTACCACCGGCAATTACCTGTTTTTGTTTTTCATCAAAAGTGGCACGTTGTCCGGTACGCAATGCAGCAGTGACCATGATATCTGCAATTGAATGGCTGTATCCTGCTTCTACAGGTGCATTTGTTTTTACATTCCCTGCTTTAACGCAATCCATCCAGTTTTTCATGTGAGCATTAGTTAGGGGGTCAGATCCTGTATCAGCACCTGTTTCAGCTTTTAATTGAGGCAATTCAAAAGTATCAAGTAAGAAAGGTTTCATATCCATTGCGGAAGCATGTCGTTCAGTAAGTCCTCCATCACTGTTCACCATATTGGTGTCAAGATCAAGCTTACCACCATTTGAGAAGTACCACTCTTTAGTACCGCCTGAAGAGTTGTTCTGTCTTGAAGAATATATCACCTGGAAGCCGTTACCAGGCTCTTTTTCCTCTTTATCACCATAATCAAAAACTGCGGTCATAGTGTCATAATTAGTCCTACCGTCGTTCCACATATAAATACCGCCATTAGCCACAACCGAACGAGGATATTCAAGTTCTGAAAACCAATGTACTGTATCAATTTGATGTGCCAGCCATTGTCCGGGTATACCGGATGAATAAGGCCAAAATAACCTGTATTCCAGATATTTGCGAGGATTCCATGGTTCATAGGGGCGATTCATAAGATATCGTTTCCAATCTGTATCCTGCTCCCTGATCTGTTTTGTTAACTCAGGAAGACGCCAACGGCCGGGCTGATTTACATTCCAGGTCATCTCAACATTGATAATCTTACCAAATTTTCCCGACTTAATATAATCATAAGCCGCATGATAGTTAGATCCACTTCTTCTTTGTGAGCCTACCTGGATTACTTTGTTCATCTCTCTTGCTGCTTTTAATGCAAAATTGGCGTCATCCATTGTCTCAGCAAAAGGTTTCTCAACATAAACATCACATCCGGCTCTCACAGCCTCTGCCGTGTGAAGTGCATGCTGGAAATCTGCTGTACTAATGATTACTGCATCAGGTTTTTGTGTCCAAAGTTCATCCGTATTTCTTGCTGTGATTAATGACCCTCCCGTTTGTTCTTTATACCACGCCTGTCCTTCATCGCGTCGTCTGTTCCAAATATCACAAACTGTGAAGAATTCAAAATTCATCTCCTTGGCATATTTAAGAAATGCTTTCCCCAACGAACTTCTAAATCTATTAGAGAATCCGAGAATACCTACACGCACCCTATCGTTAGCACCCATAATATTTGCATAGCTTCTTGCAGACATATTTATAGTGCTTCCCATTGCTAATCCAGCAGCACTAAGTGCCGATTTTTTAATAAAATTTCTTCTAGTTTCCATGATTAATTATTTAGTTGATCAATTATTGTATTTATTCCTAAAGAAGCCTCTGTTTCAAAATCATTCCAACGAGCTTCAATAGACATTTTGCCTTTATAGTTTATATTATTTAACGCCTCAAAGTAGGGACGGAAATCCTCTTCATAAGTACCGGGTACCGCTCTATCCTGTTTTTCGGCAATATGAGTATGTTTAATCAGTTCACCGTATTTTATAATACTCTCAGGTCCTTCACCATCCATTTTCATGTGATAGATGTCAGCTAAAAGCATGAAATTAGGATGATTCACTTCTTTTACAATTTCACCTCCCTCATCAACAGAATTAATAAAATTACACTCCTGAGTATTTAAAGGTTCCAATACGACAGTAACATTATATTTTTCAGCTATTGGTGCCATTTTTTTACAAAGATCGATGAATTGATCTCGTGCCTCATCATATGGAAATCCTTCAGGAATATTGCGTGATCCTCCACTGCCAAAAACAATAATCTCTATACCGGCAATTTGAGCTCTTCTAAAAGCAGTCTCTACGTATGTTAAAATATTGTCATGGACCGCATTGGGGCCCACACTTTTTAATTCCTTAGGTATGAAATTATTACACGCTTTAATCGTAAGCGATCTATTACGTGACATTTGTAACATTTCATTAAATTCTTCTTCAGATTTATTAGGCATTAAAAACTTTCCTACGCTCTCTTCTACATAGGTGTACCCCAAAGTTTCCATAACTTCTGCATTAGAAAAATTAGTACAAATGCCAAGCTCTAACTCAATTGTTTTTTTTTGTTGAGAAATACATGAATTTAAAGTGATCATAGATACTAAAAATAATATAAAAAGATGTTTTGATTTAATTAGGTGTTTCATATTTGATTTATTCTTATAGGTGTTCAAGTCATTATTTAATTTAAGTAATAGTTTAAAGTTGTATTTGTAAAGATACAAAAATATATCTTTAAATAGCAATAATATGTAAAAATTTGGTTAAACTAAGTTATGATAAACAATCTTTCATTATTGGGTTGCTGTTAATTTACTTTTTATTGTCATTACAATTAATCTTCAATGAAAAAGGAGTGAGTCAAACGACCACAAAGAGCCAGACGTTGTCTTGATATATCACTTTCACCACACTCCTTTAATGATTCTAAAAAAGAGGGATGTTTATAATAGCTATATGCTAAATACAAAGCATTGCGTCGATCGGAAGTAAAACAATGTGATTTTTGTGGATTATCAATAACAAATAGATATGCCTGTAACAATGATCCAGAACCATCTTTGTATATGTTTTCATAAAGAGAGTTATCCCCTCTTCTATACAGAAATTCTGCATGCGCAGTAAGATGTTCAATATAGGTCATAGTATATTTGGTCCCACCCCCCTTCTGAAGCTAAATAATCTCCATTTACTGGATCACTCCCCCTTCTTATTTCTTCAGGTATCGCCCCATTTGGTTGTATTCCCCATATAAATGTTTTTGCATCCATTTTCCAATCATCAGCAGTGCTCTGGCGTTTTATTTGATAATAGTTGTGAACATTAAATGCCTCTTGAGGTGATAATTTTACAACATAGGGATTAAATTCTTCTAACTTCCAATTAGGCTGATCCATTAGATAATAAGCTATAGCAGCCGCACTGAAAGACCCTGCTACACCCCAATTATTCTTACGAGTTCTACTGGACCAAGCAACTCTTGGATAAACTGTATCACGTAACCATTTTTGAAATATTATTTTATCATACTCAGACCAACCTTCCCAATCTTCTAAAAGATCTGCTGCAAAAATGTAAGGTGTAGCACCGCATGCAAGATTGAGTATACCCTGTGCTCCTTCATGAATTTTATTCCAATCCTTGTTGCTATAGCCATATGTATCAGTGAGATCTAAAATCAGTTTTTTAGTTAATTCTGCGTATTTTGCATCATTTGTTAAATGCCATGCTATTGCTGCACCATATACAAGTTTTCCACCATCAGAACTTAACTGTATGGGATCACTTGATGATCCACTACGAATAACAATTTCTCCGGATAGCTCAGTCCATTCTTTAGTCTGAGCTATCAAATTATTGATATATGTCAAAAAAGAATTGACATTTGTATAATGAGGCTTTATTTTTTTAGATGCCATTTCACTAATCCTAGTCAACTCTTCAGTTGAAACCAAAAAACCTTTGTGTTGAGTATTTCTACATTCGTTAACTGTACGAGCTGTTAAATTAGCATTTAATAATACAGACAAACAAATTGAAACATAGATTAGTACATAATTATTCATCAATAAATTTTTCGTCAATTTTTAAAAATTATACCATTTAAATTTGTCTGATATCCTTTCGTTTCACTTGGCCAGGTACCATTTTCAATCCACTCACAATATTGTAGTGCCATTTCAGCATCCTCTTTCCAATTCCATTGACCAATCGGAACATCTTTATTGTAGTTATTAATTATTCCTGATATTTCTTTTGTTTGACCCAAAGATTTACTCAGTAGGTCAATTAAATTAGCGGTTTGATAAGATGTGCCTCTAGCATAAATTCTGAATCCAAAATAAAGTGTACTCACAGCTTTATGTAATCGGGCGGTAATCAGTGTTCGATAAAAATAGTCGTAAAGTTTCTGGTATTGTTCATCGGATAAATACTGTTTAGTTTTAATGATTTCATTTAATGATGCTTCAGCTAGATTCACACCGTACTCCTTTTCTGTAATTATATACATCAAGTACTCCTCATTCATATTTTCTCCTCGAGTAAGCCATCCATTTTCTGTCACCCATGGAATTTCATCCAATTGTGAACCTCCAGCTTTAGCCCAGTCGGGAGCGAGTGTATTTATGATATCAGTCCAATAATGAAACTCGCGATTTATACCATGTTTGATGAATACTACAGGCGGATCAAGCCATTTTCCTGAGACATGCCTAGCCCAATGTGATGTGTAAGGATCGTAGTTTAGTTTTGAATGATTAGCAGTGCTTGTACCAAGAGTATATAGAACTGATGTAACAATATCATAAGAATTCTTGAATGCGTTTTTAATAAAAGGAAGCGCCTCTTCATTATACGTTTTTATAATGAATTCATCATAAATGTCATCAGCAGTTAGGCTTCGATCATCAAGATAACTTTTTAATGCAAAAAGATTAATTTCCGATGGACGTCCAATTATTCTAGTATCCCCATAACGATCTGTACGTGCCGCATAACCAATAATATTATCACGACCTAGATAATCAGTCCAACGTTTTAATATATATTCAGGCCAAGTGTTTGCTATAACTCCCTGCCCATTAAATTCTCCAGCTACATCAAATTCAATAATTGTAGGTCTATTTATAGTGCCAGCGAACATATCGTTTGGATGAGTGAGAAAAAAATCATGAGGTGTTTCTTTCATCATTAATCTAATTTCAGGATATTCAAACAGCTTAATCGCACCAATAATATTTTCATACTCCTCGTAAGTATAAGAGAATGTACGTGCATATAAGTTTAAACCATATTCACCAATTACTACTGAAGCAACTGCATTGACAACCAAAGCTAATTTTTCTTGATTAGTTTTAAATTTTTCAGAATACTGATCTTCAACTCTTGCACCAGTTTCAATAAAGGTGAGAATTAAACCTTGTATATTAGGCGCAAGATTTAGCATTTCTCGATAATCTTCTTTAAACCATTCCCAAAAAGCTGTATCGTCTAGATCAATTGTACCATTTGGGCCAGTTTTAAACTGATCAGGGTAATAATCCAATTCATATAAAGATCTGTCCCATAAAGCAACTTCTTGAATTCCTTGTGAATGGGCATAGTTTGTTAATATTTCAGCTTTTCTCAACCTTTCAGTATCTCGAACGTGTCTTAAATCATGAATTAGGTGATGTGAAATCTGTAAATGGTTAATATCATATTCAGACGACTTTTCAATTACTAATGAGTCTTCATGAACATTATCAGACAGAATAATCCATCCTTTAACGGTTTCATCAATACTAAGAGGTTTGTTATTATTGTTTGATTTCTGTGAACATGAAAATAAACAGAAATAAATCAAAATAAGATAAAATATTTTTTTTGACATATTTGAAAATATTACAAATTAATTCAAGTTTCCCACACTCTTTCATTTGGTTGAAAGTAGGGTGATTTATATTTATATCCCTTATCATCAGTGCATTATTAGGCGGCTTATTGTAAAACTTGCTGTATAATGCTGATTGACAGTGTCAAGCATGAAAGCCTATTATTAATACTACTTACCACTATCAACAATCAGGAGTACTGATTCGTCAATGTCAATCGTCAAAAACAAGCATCTGCATAATAAGCACGGGAGCAGTAATTTAGGGGTTTAAAGCTTAAAAACTATATCTGTCGTGTACTGTTTTTTTTAAAAATTAAGGTTTAATTTTTAAAAACCTACCAGTAGTTAAAAACTGGTAGGTTAGTTTTGTCAATATATGCTACCAGCCTTCGTTTTGCAGATACTCATTGCTGCATCTGTCTATTTGACTTTGCGGAATGGGACGCAATAAATGTTTCGAAGTCAAGTTGGCTCTTGAATTGTATAATGTGGTTCGTTCAATTAGTTTACCCAAACGCTTTAAATCGTGCCACCGTTTGTTTTCACCACATAGTTCACGAGCTCGCTCATCAAGGATAAAGTCAATGGAAAGATCAGAAAATGCAATCTCCATATCGCTTTCTTTTCCGGGCAGTGCGCAGTTCCTACGTAAAATATTGATGTATTTTAAGGCATTATCATTGTCCCCACCCCTGTAATAGGCTTCTCCAGCCAAAAGATATGCTTCTGCAAGTCTGAAACAGACCCAATCCCTACTGCCACTTGTTTCATTGATGGATGTGCGTTTTGTATCATCAAATTTTTTTAATTGTAAATAATATGTAGATGATGACCTATCTACACCTGAAATTGCTGTACTGTTTTCGGGATTAAAAACCCGATAGTTTTTTGAGTCAATCTTTTCCTTACTCCAAGCGCTTTTAGGAAAATGCAATGCTGTATCACCGATATTCAGCGTGCTGGTTACCTTATTTGCGTACCATGTATCCCTCCAATATGCCGTATATCTGGAATCCTTTGTATCGTCGTATAAATCGATCATATGTTGTGTCGGTTTAAAACGGGTGTATGATCGCATGTATTCAATACTACGGACTAAACCGGGAATGTCGCGGTCATATTTTGGAACAAAAAATAAATGCGTTTGATTTCCACTTTCCCTTAGTGACACATCAGTTGAAAACTGTAAACTCCAAATTATTTCCTTATTACCATCGTTTTCCTGGTCGAAAACCATTGCTCTGGTTTCCTGTAAGGCATAATCTGAATCCTCAATGACGCTTACAGCTAACTGAGCAGCTTCATCATACTGTTGCTTTGCACTTCTTTGATCTGACAATAAAACGTAAGACAAGAAAAATTTCGCCCCATATACATCAATCCTTCCATATTCAGATTGTTTTTCCGGAAGATTTTCAACAGCGAATCTCAAATCGGGATAAATCGCTTCATCCAGAATCTGATTTACCGGAGTTCGGTTTGCTTCTGTTTGAACACCCTCAGTTGCTTCAAGTGTAAGATGTACATCTCCCCATTGCATGATGAGGATATAATACATGTATGCCCTCAGGAAACGTGCTTCGGCTTCGCGAACCTTCTTTTCGGAGTCAGTCATTCCGCTCGCAGTGCCGATATAATGCGCCACATTGTTGCATGCGTTAATTCCGATATAACAATTGTTCCATACCCCGGACAGTTCTCCAGCAGTAAGTGATATGTTATAAGTATCCCAATTTGCTGATCCGTCAATTCCAGTCTCAAAAATATCCGTACCCTGTTCAGTCAAACGTAAAAAATTTGTGCCAGAAGCATGGAAAGAGCGCAATCTTGCATAACATGCATTTACTAATGTTTCAATACCTGTTTTGGTATTGTAATAGCCTGGAGGTGTAAGTATGGTTTTGGGATCTTCTTCCAAAACATCACATCCAAAACAAAAAAAAGGCAACAAAATGTATATTAAATATTTACTTTTCATACTATTCGTAGTTTTATAATTAAAAATTAAAATTAACGCCAAATTGAAAAGAGGTTGTCGCAGGGTAATTTTCATGGTTGGGCGTTGACGGATCCTGTCCAATATATTTTGACCATACATAAGGATTGTTGATGTTGATATATATATTTGCTCTTTCAAATCTAATTTTTTTAACGAAATTTTGAGGTAAGTTATACCCTAATGAAATATTCGACAGGCGAATAAATGAACAGTCTCTGATAAACCAATCGCTATCTCCGAAATTCGTGTATTGAGTTGAAACATATGGCGCCGGCGCACTATTTGACCTGTTTTCAGGCGTCCACCAATTTTCGTTGAACCCATTGTATCTTCCCGGATCAGAATGATGCGGACTATGAGCATTTGATTGAGCCTTTACTCCCTGACGCGTATGCATTTGCATAGAAAAATCAAAAGATCTATACTTCACTGTGGTATTCAATCCCCCTGTCCATTTTGGTTCTCTGCTGATGATGTAACGATCGTCATTTAGAGAGATTTTTCCATCTTTATTTACGTCCCTGTATTTGGGATATCCAGGTTTGACGCCATATCCGGCAGCTTCTGTGGTTTCATCCTCCTGCCATGTGCCGATATAGTCGAGTTGGTAGTAAACCCGTATAGGATGACCTATAAATCTGCCTGATCCTACATCATCTTTTTTATCTCCGTACAAGTCCAATATTTCGTTCTTGTTCTTCAAAAATGTGATTCCGATGTCCCAACTAAGATCCTTAGTCCGGACTATCTTCCCTGTTAACATTAATTCAACACCTTTATTCCGTGTGCTTCCGATGTTTTGGGTGACTGAGGTATATCCCGAAGTAGCTGGCAGATTACGTGACAATATTAAATCTCTGGTGGTTCTGTTGTAAAAGTCAATACTTCCTGAAACTCTGGATTTTAATATACCGAAGTCAATGCCCAAGTTATATTCTTCCAACTTTTCCCATTTCAAATCCGGATTGGGAATACCCGAAGGAATAGTTCCGATTGCAGGACTTTCACCCCAACTGTAAAATGTTTTGGATAGCGTCCCTAGTGTTCCGTAGGCATCTACATTTGTATTACCCGTATTTCCCCATGATAAGCGTATTTTCAAATTATCTACATAATTATTTCTTATTGATTGGAAAAATGGTTCTTCAGACAATCTCCAAGCAACAGAAAGGGATGGAAATCCGGCCCATCTATTATCTTCGGATAGCCGTGATGAACCATCATGACGATATGTGAAAGTGAACAAATAACGATCAAGCAAACTGTAATTTACACGTCCCATAAAAGACATGATACCCCATTCGGTTAATTCAGTGTTTTTGTCCAATATGGTAGCTGCCGATCCCAAATTGTAATACAATCCGTCGAAATACATATCGGTAGTTCTTAAATACACTTGTTTTGCTTGGTAAGTTTCAATGTTATACGCTCCCATAATATTCAAACGATGGAGTCCCGATATAACTTTATTATACGACAATACATTGTCAAATATATTGGACATTCTTGTTCTACTCCTGTAACCTGCAGCATATTCTCCGCCTGCTTCAGCTCTATTTCGAGTCTCACTTCCATTATATTCTCCTGTATCAGAAGATGTTAAGTCGGTGCCGATGGACATCTTATATACCAACTCGTCCCAAATTTTCCACTCTAATGCCGCGTTGCCAATTAGACCGTATTGATAGGTTGTATTCTCATTGTTTATTGCTTCACTTATTGGATTAGTAATCAGTGCTTCGCCAGAGTTTGGATATAACTTCAAGTTTCCGTTTTCATCGCGTGGCGTTGCTAAGGGAGATAAATAATAAGCATGACGCACTTGCTCATGAAATTGATCATTTTTGGAATACGAACCTAAAATAGCAGTCGTAAATTTTACCCGTTCCGAAAGGTTGAACACATTATTAAAATTTACGGTATACCGTTGATAACCTGCTGTTTCAATCAATGATTTTTGATTTAGATAACCTAAAGACAATCTGGTACCCATTCTTCTTCCGGAAGCATTGACAGTAAAATTATGATTGGTGGAAAAGGTTGTTTTACCCCATATTTCATTAAACCAGTCAGTGTCAGTGCCTTTACTCATTCCCTCTCTAAGATCAACGTCAAAAATTGCTTCATCTGAACTGTCTCTTCCGTTATTTGCCCAAGCTGTTCGTTTATACCAGATATATCTTTCTGAATTCATCAACTCAGGCGATCTTAATACTTTATCGTAACCTAACCAGCCGTTATAGCTTGTCTTGATACTTGTTTCGCCGGTTTGTGCTTGTTTGGTAGTAACAATAATAACCCCGTTTGATCCACGAGCTCCATAAATAGCAGATGCAGACGCATCCTTAAGAATATCAATAGATTCTACATCGTTTGGATTCAGACTTACATTCGTACTTTGCATCGGAATACCATCCACGACCCACAACGGAGCATTGCTTCCAGTGATAGAACTAAGTCCGCGGATTTCGATGCTCGGAGCGTTTCCGGGTATCCATACACTACTTACATCAGCTGGTATTATTCCTTGAAGAGCGTTGGATATATTAGGGCTATTACTACGTAACAAATTTTCCGAATTGACTTGTGTAACCGAACCTGTGAGATCTTTTTTTCTAACTGTACCATATCCAATTACCACCACTTCTTCCAACGCCTGTGTGTCTTCTAATAGCACCACATTAAAGTTATTCCTTTCGGCTGTGTTAAGATCTTGTTCTAGATAGCCAATATATGACACACGTATGATTGCATTATTGTCTACAGTTAATATAAATCTTCCATCCACATCGGTTACAGTTCCGTTTGTAGTACCTGTTTCCACAATATTTACTCCGATAACAGGTGTACCTTCAGCATCTATAACTGTTCCGGTAATTGTTTTTCTTTGTAGCTGTTGTGCAATATTTGCAGAAGGAGTTTCTGCCATTTCTAATGATTTTTCGATAACAGAAATAATAATATGATTACCCTCCATCGAATAATTCATGTCTTTTTCTTCAAGTATCGAATTTAATACTTCAGAAACTGCTTTCTGTTTTGCCCTAACTGATACTTCCTCACTGGTATTTACCTCATTATTATAAATAA
>JAQUIZ010000055.1:11992-18490 GCA_028683355.1 Fermentimonas sp. | reverse complement strand
ACGGGATTCTTTAGGAAATCTTTCCCCTTTTTAGTGATTTTGAGAATGCCGTAATTCTCGATTTCTTTTTTGAGGTAGTTATCAAGTAATGCTTGTCGTATTACAACTTCCCATGTGCCCTCTTCTTCATCTTCACCTGAACCATACTCTTCCAGTTGGTCGTGACCATAGGTTTCAATGTCAGATGATTCTTTTCCGACAAGGAAATCAACAAGATATTCGGTTTTTTGTTTTTCTTTAAGAGCAGTAATAGCCTCTAATACAGTAATTAGTAATTCCTTTGCTTCCACTTTTATTTTAGGATTTAAACAATTATCACAATTATCACAATTTGGCAAGTCATAATCTTCACCGAAATAGTGCAGTAACATTCTTCTTCTACAGACTGATGTCTCTGCATAAGCAGCAGTTTCCAGCAGAAGTTGTTTACCTATTTCTTGTTCTGATACCGGTTTACCTTGCATAAAACGCTCAAGTTTCTGTAAGTCTTTGTCGGAATAAAATGTGATACATTTACCTTCACCGCCATCTCTTCCGGCACGACCTGTTTCTTGATAGTAACCTTCCAGGCTTTTTGGGATATTATAATGGATAACATATCGTACATCCGGTTTATCTATTCCCATACCAAAGGCTATAGTAGCAACAATTACGTCAACTTTTTCCATCAGAAATGCATCCTGATTATTGGTGCGAGTTGCTGCATCCATACCTGCATGATAAGGCAGTGCCCTTATATCGTTAGCCTGCAGAATTTCTGCGAAATCATCAACTTTCTTTCTGCTCAGGCAGTAAACAATGCCTGATTTTCTACCTTGTGAAAGTATATATTTTATGATTTCTTTATCTATTTGTTCTGTTTTTTTTCGTACTTCATAATACAGATTAGGACGATTAAAAGAAGATTTAAACACTTCTGCATTAATCATTCCCAGTGTTTTCTGTATATCATGCTGAACTTTAGGAGTTGCCGTAGCAGTAAGTGCAATAATTGGCCTTGGACATATCTCACCTATAATAGGTCTTATTCTTCGGTATTCAGGACGGAAATCATGTCCCCACTCAGAAATACAATGAGCCTCATCTACTGCGTAAAAAGAGATTGGGACACTCCTTAGAAACTCAATATTATCTTGTTTTGTGAGAGATTCAGGAGCCACATAAAGTAATTTAGTTTTTCCTGATATGACATCTTTTTTAACATCTTCTATCTCTGCTTTTGTTAGAGAAGAGTTGAGAAAATGAGCTATACCATCCATCTCGCTATAGCTGCGCATTGCATCCACCTGATTTTTCATCAGAGCAATCAGTGGCGAAATAATAATTGCAGTACCCTCCATTAAAAGTGCAGGAAGCTGATAGCAAAGTGATTTTCCACCACCTGTCGGCATAAGTACGAAAGAGTCCTTTCCGGATAAGATACTTTTTATTATGGCTTCCTGATTGCCTTTAAATGTATCGAATCCAAAATACTTCTTTAAACCATTATATATAATTTCTCTATTTTTCATTCATCCAACAATCCGGGAATAACACCTAAATTCAAAAGCACTTCACAAATATAGAAAAGTATTACTTATATCCAATATTATTGTATTAAAGTAGAAATTTACATTCTATGCGCGAATTGTAAATTCACTTCTAAGATAGTTTAAAAATTATATCACTCCAAATAAAATCACTTATATCCATTAAAAAAACGCAGGATATACCATGCGTTTTTAAACTTACTCCCGGTTAAAATATAAACGGGAATTATTGATAATTTTTTTGCTTTATGCTACTCTTAAATGGTGAATATCTGAATTTTCCAACTGATCTACAGCGTACTTTCTGGTAACATGCAGTTTTTTCTTATCCCCTGAAGGCAATGTAAACATAGCATCAATCATAATTGCTTCAACAATAGATCGGAGTCCGCGTGCACCTAACTTAAATTCAATAGCTTTGTCTACTATATATTCAAAAGCACTTTGCTCAAATGTAAGAGCTACGCCATCCATACTGAACAACTTCTGATATTGCTTAATGATTGAGTTTTTAGGTTCAACCAAAATACGTAGTAACGCTTCTCTATCAAGAGGTTCAAGATATGTAAGAATTGGAAGACGACCAATAATTTCAGGAATAAGTCCAAAAGATTTTAAATCAAGAGGAGTGATATATTTCAGCATATTATCCCTGTCGATAACAGACTTTTCCTGACTGGCAGCATAACCAACAACACGAGTATTAAGGCGCTGTGCAATTTTTTTCTCAATTCCATCGAAAGCACCACCGCAAATAAAAAGAATATTTTTAGTGTTAACGGCAATCATTCGCTGTTCTGGATGTTTACGACCACCTTGAGGTGGAACATTAACAACAGATCCCTCTAGAAGTTTGAGTAATCCTTGCTGAACTCCCTCACCACTTACGTCTCTTGTTATGGATGGGTTATCGCTTTTACGTGCTATTTTATCAATCTCATCAATAAAAACAATCCCTCTTTCTGCAGCATTGACATCATAGTCGGCTACCTGAAGCAATCTTGTAAGTATACTTTCAATATCCTCACCAACATAGCCGGCTTCTGTTAGCACTGTAGCATCCACAATTGTGAACGGCACCTGCAACATCTTGGCAATTGTTCTTGCCAAAAGTGTTTTACCGGTTCCGGTTGCTCCAACCATAATGATGTTAGACTTCTCAATCTCTACATCATCCTTAGTACTTTTCTGCAAAATACGTTTATAATGATTGTAAACAGCAACTGACATAAATCTCTTAGCGTTGTCCTGTTTTATAATATACTGATCTAAAAAATCTTTTATTTGTGCGGGCTTTGGTAATGACGAAAGTGTCATACCTACATCAGATTTTCCACTACTTTTGAAGGAGTCATTCACAATCTCATGTGCCTGTTCGGTACACATATCACAAATATAACCCGTCATCCCGGAGATCAGCAGGTTTACCTCCTGTTCACTTCTTCCGCAGAAACTGCAGTGGTTGCTACTATTCGCTTTTTTAGCCATACTATATTAATTTCCTGTATTTATTTTCTGACTAATACATCGTCAACCATTCCGTATTCCTTAGCTTCAGAAGCTGTCATCCAGAAGTCGCGATCTGAGTCACGGTGTACTTCTTCGATTGGTTTTCCGGAATGTTTTGATATGATAGTATAAAGCTCCTGTTTGATTTTTGCTATTTCACGAGCTGTTATTTCAATATCTGATGCTTGTCCCTGAACACCACCCATAGGTTGATGAATCATTACTCTTGAGTGAGTGAGTGCAAATCTCTTTTTTTCAGTACCGGCAACCAGTAAAACAGCTGCCATAGATGCAGCAATACCGGTACAGATAGTTGATATATCACTTGAGATAAACTGCATTGTATCATAAATTCCCAAGCCTGCATAGACAGAACCACCCGGAGAATTAACATAAATAGAAATATCCTTACCCGGATCAGAAGAATCAAGATATAGGAGCTGAGCCTGCATTACGTTGGCAGTATAATCATCAATGCTTGTTCCCAGGAATATAATCCTATCCATCATCAAACGGGAAAAAACATCCATCTGAGCAACATTCAACTGACGCTCTTCAATGATAGTTGGTGATATGTAGCCTCCCTGACTAGTAATTTTCATGTAACTATCTAGTCTTGATCCACTCATTCCCAAGTGCTTTACTGCGTATTTTCTAAAATCGTCTTGCATAATTTTTATTTTGGTTGTTCAACATTATTTGTCAGTTGAACTGTTGCAAATAAGGTGCCAGAAATCAAACAAATTTAAACCTAATAATTGATATAATAAACAATTACCAGTAAAAATAAGCAATTATTCTGTACTTATTGGCCTTCTGACTCATTTGTTTCGTCTATCGACTGCTCTTCAGAGTTGTTGTTATCATCCTCATGTTCATGGCCATCATCACCATGTTCACCGTGCAAATGCGAATGTTCAGTCATTACTTCGTTGAACTCTTTCGAAGAAACTTTTTTGTCTAAAATAGTAATATTTTCTTTCAACCAATCGATTACCTTATCTTCTGTAGCTTTCTCGTAAAGGTTTTGTATGGTTTCTTCTTTTTCAAGCATACTCTTAGTGTAGTTTTGAAGTACATCTGCCGGTAAGTTTGTCATGCCATACTGTGCAAACTGTGCTCTTGCTACTTCAGCAGCCAATGCTTCAATATCCTTGAATTCAATTTTAATTTCATTGTCTTCAACAATCTTCTGTTTTACTATATGAAATTTTAAGTCTTCCAGAATTTTAGGATAATCTTCTTCAACCTGCTCCTCAGTTCTGCCTTCGCTTGATTCTAACAGCCATCTTTTAAGAAATTCATCAGGAAACTTAACATCTTTCATTTGTTCAACGATGATATCTCTCATTTCATGAATGAATAAATGATCAGCATTTGGCTTAAATTGCTTCTCAAGCTCTTCTTTTACTTTTAATCTGAATTCTTCTTCAGTTGAAGCAGCTCCTTCACCTAGAACACGATCAAATAGCTCTTGATTTAATTCAGCTTCCTTATAACGTGTAATCTCATTTATATCAAAGCGAAAATCAGGATTTATATCTTTGATTTCCTCTTTAGTGGATTGTAATAGCGAAGCTACCTCAGCCTCGTTGTTATCGTAAGCAGTTTTAGGATTGAAGATTATACTATCGCCAACTTTTACACCGATAAATTCACCTTTAATAGCTTCATCTTTAAGGTATGAAGGCATTAGAATAGCATTTTCTATAACTTTACCATTCTCTTTATCCACACCGTTTTCTACCTCGGTAAGTATCCCTTTAATCAGGTCAGTTTCAACAGACTCTTCTTCAACTTTAAGATATGTACCGTAATTCTGTTTGTAAGAATCAATTTGTTTATCAAGCAGATCTTCTTCCAAGTCTACGGTGTAGTAGGTATGTTCTATTTCTTTACCTAGTGCCAGGTCGAATTCTGGAGTCAAACCAATATTGAAATAGAATTTATAAGTTTCATCTTTATCTAGATCAACCTGCCTATCTTCACTCTTGTCATTCAGAGGTTCACCAAGTATTTTCAGTTTATTATCACGTACAAAGTTACTTACCTCTTCTGTAACAATCTTGTTGATTTCATCAATAAGTACAGATTTTCCATAAAGCCTTTGTATAACGCTTCTTGGAACTTTACCCTGGCGAAAACCTGGTATGTCAGCTCTTTGCCGGAATTGATTTAACGACTTATTTACTTTTTCCTGATAATCAGCTTTCTCCAGCTCAATAAGGATTGTACCGTTTACTTCGTCGGTTTTGTTAAGTGTTGACTTCATTTGAAATGGATTATTTTATTCAAAGTCGGTTAAATTCAACCGTTTGAAACATTTTTTTAAACAAGAGTGCAAAATTAGTGTTATTCTTTCAAATTGCAAAAATTATTTTGTGGTCCTGTCAAAAGTAATTCTATTATCTTTGTGGTTTGATAGAATTATCTTTACAAAACAACAGGAAGGATGCGTCCATTACTTATATCAGCCTCACCGGGATTTAAAATTGCTTATCTTTTTTTATTTCTGTTAATTGGCGTTTTTGTTGCAGGAATATTTGCAGGATTAATTTTGATGATACCTGCAATTAATAACTATGGAGATATTTCAGAGATATATGTTAATACTATTATGCAATCAATTTTTGCAATTGCTCTTCCTGCATATTTGATTGTAGCATGGACGAATCGCGAACCAGCACACTATCTTAAAATGGTAGAAGATGATAAACTATCATCTAAAATGATTTTTGCACTTCTTGTTTTTGTGTTCTCTTATCTTTTTGCCTCATTTCTTGCACAATTGAATAAAGGTATGATATTGCCGGAGAGCATGAAAGATATCGAAGAAATGATGAGATCGATGGAAGATGCAGCTTTGGAAACGACTAACCTGTTACTTTCCGGTAAATCATTGGGCTCACTTAT
Source organism: Fermentimonas sp. (assembly GCA_028683355.1). Taxonomy (GTDB): domain Bacteria; phylum Bacteroidota; class Bacteroidia; order Bacteroidales; family Dysgonomonadaceae; genus Proteiniphilum. The sequence goes on along the minus strand of JAQUIZ010000055.1, from coordinate 12,539 downwards.
ACTGAATCTTATTGTAGTGGCCGGTTTTGCAGCGATATCGGAAGAGCTGTTTTTTCGTGGAGCCTTGCAACAGTTTATATATGAGAAGTTTAAAAACAATCATGTTACAGTATGGCTGACTGCACTAGTTTTCAGTCTGGTTCATTTTCAGTTTTATGGTTTCTTGCCAAGATTATTTTTAGGAGCAATACTGGGTTACCTATTTATTTATACTAAAAATTTATGGGCCCCAATTTTATTTCATTTCCTGAATAATGCAACTGTAATCATATTAAATTTCTTCTGGAGCGACAAAGAATGGTATAGAAATATAGAAGAAACATCTATTACTCCTGTCTTTGTAGTTTTTGCTACAACTAGCCTGTTGCTTACTATAGCTCTGTTTTGGATATACAATAATCAAACATCAAAAAATATTTATAATGATACAAATTCAACAGACAATAATATCTGACGATATATTTAAAGAACACTTCATTTGTGATCTATGCAAATGTAAAGGACAATGTTGTGTAGACGGGGAGTCGGGTGCTCCTCTGGAACAGCA
>JAQUIZ010000055.1:0-11892 GCA_028683355.1 Fermentimonas sp. | reverse complement strand
TAATGATACAAATTCAACAGACAATAATATCTGACGATATATTTAAAGAACACTTCATTTGTGATCTATGCAAATGTAAAGGACAATGTTGTGTAGACGGGGAGTCGGGTGCTCCTCTGGAACAGCACGAATTTGAGGATATTAATGAAATTCTTCCTGCAATTTGGGATGACCTTTCATCTGCTGCTCAAGAGCTTATTAATGAGCAAGGTATTGCTTATACCGACTATGATGGTGAACTTGTGACATCAATAATTAAAGGAAGAGAATGTGTTTTCACATATTTTGATGAGAACGGTGTATGTAAATGTGCAATAGATAAGGCATATCGTGAAGGCCGTATAAACGTTCAAAAACCAATCTCTTGTCATCTGTACCCGATAAGACTTAAAGAATATGTGGAATTTACTGCAGTAAACTATCATAAATGGTCGGTCTGTGAGCCTGCAACTGTTCTAGGGCGAGAAAAAGGATTACCTCTTTTTCAATTTCTGAAAGAACCTTTGATTCGTAAATTTGGAGAAGAATGGTACAATGAGGTGTGTGAAGCTGCTAAGCTTATTGAAAAAAACGAAGAAAACAGTTGTAAATAGAAATCTTTGTTTTATTTTTGCACATATATATTTAAATTGTGCAATTAGTGACATCAGCAATTTCAAAAACCAAAAAAGATTTAATAGACGTAGCCCGGCAACTTTTCGCAAAGAATGGTGTCGAAAGTACGACTATGAACGATATTGCTAAAGCGTCTCAACGTGGTAGGCGAACATTATATACATATTTTAGCAGTAAAAATGATATATATAAGGCTGTAATTGAGTCAGAACTTGATGTCTTATATAAAAAACTAGAGGAAGTTATAAGGCGTGATATGCCAGCGGATGACAAGTTGATAATGCTGGCATTTACACGACTTAACGCGATAAAAGAGGTTGTTACTCGCAATGGAACTCTGAAAGCAGATTTCTTCAGAGATATATGGCAGGTAGAAACAGTACGTAAAGGTTTCGATAGTAAAGAGATTTATTACCTTGAAGTCATTATAAGAGATGGTTGTGAAAAGGGGATATTTCATCTTAAGGATATTAAGCAAACAGCAGAAATATTGCACTACGCTTTTAAAGGATTAGAAGTTCCAACTATCAGAGGTGCTCTTAAACTCGATTACAGTAAAAAGGGAGACAGAGAGTTAATATCTAATCTCATTTTTAAAGGTCTCTATTCTCAATGATAAGTTTTCAGTTATCTGTTTCACTTATAATTTAAAAAAAATCAGAACTAATTAATTAGAAACAACAATTCAAATGAAGTTATTAGAAGGTAAAACTGCGCTTATAACCGGTGCTGCACGTGGTATTGGTAAAGCTATTGCATTAAGATTTGCATCTGAAGGTGCCAATATTGCATTTACAGATTTGGTTATTGATGAAGTAGGTAATGCAACTGAGCACGAAATCTCTTCTATGGGGGTTAAGTGTAAAGGTTATGCATCAAATGCTGCCAATTTTGATGAATCTCATAAAGTAGTTGATGAGGTAATGAAAGATTTTGGCAGAATAGATATTCTTATTAATAATGCAGGTATCACTAAAGATGGCCTCATCATGAGAATGAGCGAGCAACAGTGGGACGCTGTCATTAATGTGAATCTGAAATCTGCTTTTAATTTCATTCACGCTGTCACACCCGTAATGATGCGTCAGAAATCAGGAAGCATCGTTAATATGAGTTCTGTTGTTGGAGTGTCAGGAAATGCAGGTCAGGCAAACTATTCTGCTTCAAAAGCCGGTATGATTGGACTTGCTAAATCAACTGCAAAAGAACTTGGCTCACGTGGAATTCGTGCAAACGCAATAGCTCCCGGTTTCATTATTACTGATATGACTGGACAACTTTCTGAAGATGTTCAGAAAGAATGGACAAAGCAAATACCACTAAGGCGTGGAGGTACACCTGAAGATGTTGCGAATGTTGCACTTTTTCTTGCTTCCGACCTCTCTTCGTATGTTAGTGGGCAGGTAATAAATGTTTGTGGAGGAATGAATAGCTAATATGAATGTTCTCTACGAAGACAATCATATAATTATAATCAATAAAGCAGCCGGTGAAATCGTCCAAGGCGATAAGACCGGCGACAAACCGTTGTCGGACATTGTTAAAGAGTATCTCAAAGAGAAATATAACAAGCCCGGCAACGTTTTTTGTGGTGTCACTCATCGTCTTGACAGGCCAACCAGTGGGGTAGTTGTATTCGCAAAAACCAGCAAGGCTTTATCCAGACTAAATGAGATGTTCAGAAATGATTCTGTTGATAAGATATATTGGGCAATAGTAAAAAACAGACCTCCTAAAACAGAGGATAAATTGATTCATTATCTTATTAAAAACGAAAAAAATAATAAGTCCACTGCTTATGATACCGAAAAACCTAATGCTAAAAAAGCTGTGATGCACTACAGATTGATTAGTACATCACAGAATTACAGTTTACTGGAAGTTAACCTTGAGACCGGACGGCATCATCAAATCAGGTGTCAGTTGGCTAAGATAGGCAGCCCGGTTAAAGGTGATCTGAAATATGGTGCAGATCGTTCAAATTCAGACGGAAGTATTAGTTTGCACGCAAGAAGCATCTCTTTTATTCATCCGGTTTCTAAAGCGAAAATATATATTACAGCACCTGTACCTGACGATAATCTCTGGAAAACATTCGAAGAATCAGTTAACAGCTAAAAATCATCTGATTCTTACATCGGTGGATGACTCTTCGAATGCGACACATTCCACTGTCATGCTACTGTCGTTCTTTTTGCTCTTATTCAATTTATCATCCATTTCCATATACATCATGAGGCCATTCTCGTACTTCTTTGCAAATGCTTTCATTTCCTTAGACATACTTGCTAATCCCTGACCTCCGGTATTTGCAAACCGGACATCAATATCGGGAGCAAAATATACTATGATTTTATTCTCTTCATTTTCCATCTGAAAACCTTTACAATTATATCCAAGAAATACACGATCAGGCAGCTCACTGAAAGTATAGTTGAGATTATCATCAATTTCATCATCACTTAATTCCGGATCAGTATTAAATTCCCTCGCAATTACAGTTTCATTCGACTTAATTATTATGGTGTTTTTTGGGCTATCTAAAATCACAACCATATCTGGAGAAGCTTCTGTTTTTATACCAATATATGGTTCACTCCTGTTGAAAAGGTAACTCATTCTGGTGTCTCCTCCCTCTGCAGACATTTTTAATGTATAATCATAGTCAAAATGGTACACTTCAGGTAATTGAGAAAGATCTACTGTTTTTCCGCCCAAATTAAACAAACCTTCAAGATTAGGATTAAGTACTTTATCCATTGCATCTGCAGTCTTTTCAGCTGCTTTATCTGCAGCTTTGTCCACTACCACTTCCTCAGCTCTTTCAAGTACTTTGTTCTTTAATCTATTGAGAAACTGAGCATTTGCACTGTTTACAAAACCAAACCCGAAAGTAATTGAAAACAGGATAAATAAATTTACTATTCTCATTGTTATTTAATTGTTTAGCTATTTTTTTATAAACATTTGCTTCAAAAGATATAATACCGTCAAATAGATTTAAACCATTCTTCAAATTTATCGCCAAGAATGGGAACTACTTTTTCTTTACCATTTATTGCATTCAATAATCCAACTATCCACATATATAAAAGTACGAAGAATCCAACTATACTAATTATCCATCCAAGTATTGGAATTATGTTAACAATACCCAAAGCAAGACTGGTTAAAACAATACCTAAAGATTGCCGAATATGAAATCTTGCAAACGGCTCTTTTTTCTCGTTGTTCATTACAAAAGCTATTACTAAACCGATAACGGTAAGATAGGAAATTATGGCAATATTTTTGCCCGGTACATCATTACTTACTTCTGTTTCCATGATTTTTGTTTTATTTAATTAAATATAAATTCCCTCATCATAAAAGGGGAGTTGAATGCCACACGATATTATTGTTGAGATTGCCCAATTACCTTACTTTCACTACATAACGCATAAGAGAAAAAAATGTTTTATTCAAATGTGAAAAGATGGAAATTTAACAAATAAACTGATCTGTGTATGTAAGTCATATTATCCTGCAATTATCAATAATCTTCTTTTGTTTCCGGTTTTTACATAAAAACATTACATTTGCATTAGAGATTAAATTAAAAAAAATAATAAATGAAACCTACATTATTTGTATTAGCAGCAGGAATGGGAAGTCGCTACGGCGGACTAAAACAATTAGACGGAGTGGGTCCTGATGGTGAAACCATTATGGACTATTCGATATATGATGCTGTAAATGCCGGTTTTGGAAAACTGGTTTTCGTAATCCGTAAATCTTTTGAACAAGACTTCAGGGATAAAATTGTTAAGAAATATGAGAAAAGAATACCTGTTGAGTTGGTATTCCAGGAACCCGATAAGTTACCTGAGGGATTTAAGCCAAATCCTGAAAGAGTTAAACCATGGGGCACAAACCACGCTGTTATGATGGGAAAAGAAGTGATCTCGGAACCGTTTGCAGTTATTAATGCTGACGACTTTTACGGTAGGGAGAGCTTTAAGATTCTGGCAGATTCTCTTACAGCACTTGAAAATAGTGAAAACAGATATTGTATGGTAGGTTACCGAATCGGAAACACACTTTCTGATAGCGGAACTGTAGCACGCGGTGTTTGTGAGACAGATGAAAATGGCAACCTTACAGGTGTGGTAGAACGTACACAGGTACAGCGCGTTGATGGCAAAGTTAGTTATAAAGATGAAAGTGGTGAGTGGATAGCAGTTGATGATAACACACCTGTATCCATGAATATGTGGGGCTTCACGCCAGATTACTTCAAATATTCTGATGATTATTTTATTAAATTTCTAAGAGAAAATCAGGAAAATATCAAGGCGGAGTTTTTTATTCCTTTGTTAGTAAATCATCTGATAGTGAATAAAACAGCTACTGTTAAGGTACTTGATACTCCTTCAAAATGGTTTGGTGTAACATATGCAGAAGATCGTCCTGATGTTGTGGCAAAATTAAAAAAGCTATCTGTAAATGGTACATATCCTACTCCTTTGTGGTAACACATTCAGGTAATTACACTTATTTGATATTATGTGGTTAGATATTATCATCATTCTTCTGCTGATTCTTCTTAACGGTTTCTTTGCGCTTTCTGAGATAGCAATTGTCTCAGCAAGAAAAAACAAGTTAGAGGCAGCCTGCAAGAATGGTTCAAGTGGAGCTGCACGTGCATTGAAACTACAGTCTGATCCTGATAATTTTCTTTCCTCTGTACAAGTAGGTATTACTTTGATTGGAATTATCAATGGTGCATATGGGGGACAGGCCTTCGCAGGCAAATTAGTGCCCTTTTTCGAACAGTATGCTTACACCGCTCCATTTGCAGATGGAATATCTATGGTAATTGTTGTGTTCCTGATAACATACGTTTCTATTGTAATAGGAGAATTGGTGCCCAAGACAATCGCACTTAACTATGCAGAGAAAATGGCAATGGCAGTGGCACCTACAATTTATACTGTAAGCATAATCTTTTATCCCTTTGTTAAACTTCTTTCATTTTCAACCGGTTTCATAAATAAACTAATCGGTTTGAAGCCTAAGGAGGATGTGATTTCAGAAATGGAATTGCGTGCTATGCTTAAAACAGCGTCACACGAGGGTGTTATTGATATTCAAGAAAACATCATTCATGAGCAAGTTTTCTATTTTTCAGATAAACGTGCCAGGCATCTGATGACTCATCGCACAGATGTTGAGTGGGTTGATATAAGTAATAGCAGGGAAGAGATAATTGAACACTTATTACAGAAAAAGCACAGCAAGATACTTGCATGCAGGAAAAGAATAGATGATTTTGTAGGTATTATATCAATGAGAGATTTTCTTTTGCGCCTTAACAGTAAAGAAGATTTCACAATAGAAGAACTGATTATGGAACCAATAATTGTTCCAAATACAGTACGAGCTCAAAAAGTACTTGAGAATTTCAAGAACAGTTATAAGTTCGTTGCGGTTGTTGTGGATGAATATGGCAGTCTCGATGGTATAATAACTATTCATGATATTTTTGAAAATCTTGTAGGAAATGTTCCGGAAGAAACTGATGTTGAATCAACTGAACCGCTTATTTTCATACGTGATGATAACTCTGCTCTTGTAAGTGGAGAGGCACCTATTGAGATACTGACTCAATTCGATGAAGACTTTATAGTCGACTTCGATAAAATTGATTACTCTACTGTTGCAGGTTTTGTATTTACCTGTATTAATAAAATTCCTGGTATCGGAGATAAGTTTGAATATAACAACTTAATTTTCGAGATTATGGATGTTGATGGAAATAAAATAGATAAAATTTTGATAACGAGGAAGATGGAGGTAAATGAGGTGGCAATATAAATTAACACTATCTTTTTTTTATGTTTTATAACACAAAAAAATGTTAGGTAGTTGCAAATTACTGTGTTAATTTTACACCAATTTTAAAAGATCAATCTTCATCCTTATCTTAATTTAAAAACCAAGAAAATAACATGAACAAAATGTATAGCAAGTCCGGTTTGCTTGGTGAAGCTTTTGATAAAATCGTAGATGGCAAGCAAACCGGATTATACATTCTAACAAACAAAGTTGGAAGTGAAGTCACAATTACAAATTATGGAGCCAAAATAGTATCTTTGATGGTACCCGATAAAGAAGGTGTATTTAAAGATATTGTACTTGGACACCCCAATATAAATGATTATCTCGTTTCAGAAGAACCCTATTTTGGGGCAATATGCGGCCGTACAGCAAATAGAATTGCCAACGGCTTTTTTTATCTTGATGGCAAAGAGTATAAACTTGCTGTCAATAACGGACCAAACTCCCTTCATGGTGGGATAAAAGGATTTAATTCTGTTGTATGGGAAGTTAAAGAATTAACTGAAAATAGCATCAAACTATACTATTTATCTGTTGACGGAGAAGAAGGTTTCCCCGGAAATCTTTCAGTTTGGGTTACGTATACTTTAAAAGATGACAATGTACTCGAAATTGACTATAAAGCTGAAACAGACAAAACTACAATTCTCAATCTTACAAATCACTCATATTTTAATCTATCGGGTGAAGGCGACTCGTATGTCGGAGACCATATTCTTATGCTTAATGCAGACAATTATCTTCCGACAGATGATACAGCCATTCCTTATGGAAGTCCCGAGCCTGTAAAAGATACACCAATGGACTTCACTAAACAGGTAGAAATTGGTGCACGTATAAATGATGATTTCGAACAGTTGAGATTTGGTAAAGGATACGACCATACCTATGTATTAAATAAAGACTCTTCAGATGACTTTTCCTTCGCGGGCTATTGCGTATCCCCAAAGACAGGAATCAGGATGGATATTTATACTACGGAACCTGGGCTTCAGCTATATACTGCAAACTGGCTTACAGGAAATTTTAAAGGAAAAAACGAAAATTCTTACCCTGAGAGATCATCTGTATGTTTCGAAACTCAACACTTTCCCGATAGTATCAATAAACCTGATTATCCATCTGTTATTTTAGAGCCTGGTGATCAGTTTAGTTCAAAAACAGAGTTTAGATTTTCTTTAAAGTAAACAGTTGAAATCTGACAAAATAAGTGAAGTATAACAGAATTTATTAACAAGTCAAAAAGTAATATATCAAATCATTAATTAATTTAGAATTATGAACGCAACAACTCAAAAGAAAAACTATGCGTTGCCTATAGCGGTAATGTTCTTATTGTTTTTCATGATCTCTTTCGTAACCGGACTTCAAAACCCAATGGGTGTAATAGTAAAAAATCAGTTCGGTGCAAGTAATGCTATGTCGCAGTTAGGTAATCTTGCTAATTTTATAGCATATGCATTTATGGGTATCCCCGCCGGAATTCTTCTGGAGAGAAAAGGATACAAATTTACCTCTCTGACAGCTGTAATTGTAGGTTTTATTGGTGTTGCCATTACCTATCTGTCAGGAACTGTAGCAAGCTTTGGTGTTTATCTTACCGGTGCTTTCATCTCAGGTTTCTCTATGTGTATTCTTAATACAGTAGTTAACCCTATGTTGAATACATTAGGTGGCGGTGGTAATAAAGGTAACCAGCTGATTCAGTTTGGTGGAGCTATCAACTCAATTGGTGCAACAATAGTACCAGTACTTGTAGGTTACCTTATGGGTAATGTAGCTCAGGCTACAATCAGTGATGCTAACCCTGCACTTTTCCTTGCTATGGGAATTTTTGCATTTGCATTTATTGTACTTCTTGTAGTTAAGATACCTGAACCACGTCTTGATATTACACGTAATCAGGTTAAAAAAGAGAAAGTAAAAGATAAACACAGTGCTTTATCCTTCCGTCACTTCATTTTGGGAATTATTGCTATATTTATCTATGTTGGTGTTGAAGTTGGAATTCCAAATATTGCCAACCTTTATATGACAACTGACGCTACAGGTGGCGGTCTTGGCATGGCAGGAGGTGTTGCCGGATCAATTGTAGGACTTTATTGGCTGCTTATGCTTGCCGGACGTCTTGTGGGTGGTTCAATTGGTGCAAAAGTATCAAGTAAGTCGATGCTTACTTCCACTTCATTATTTGGTATTATTTTAATTCTGTTAGCAATATTCCTGCCAGCAACAATTTCAATTACACTTTTTGGTGCAGTTGTACCTATTAAAGTATTCTTCCTTGTACTTGGCGGATTATGTACTTCTATCATGTGGGGTAGTATCTTTAACCTTGCAGTTGAAGGACTGGGTAAATATACTGAAATGGCATCCGGAATCTTCATGGTGATGGTTTGTGGTGGAGGTATCCTTCCATATTTCCAGGGACTGATTGCTGATAACGCAGGTTTCATGAACAGCTACTGGCTTGTAATTGCCTGTCTGCTTTACCTGTTATTCTATGCAACTACCGGTTCTAAGAATGTAAATACAGACATTGTTACTGCTGACGAAGCTTAATAAGTTCTTGCAGGACTTGTTACATCCACTTCTCCTGCAGAGGAGTAATACTGAAAATTATCACTTTAAAGTGAAATATAAATATGACAAAAGAAGAAGTTAAAAAAATATTTAAGGAAAAATTTGGTAATGATTCACCTGAAGTTTACACGTCCCCCGGACGTGTAAACTTAATTGGTGAACATACCGATTATAATGGAAGTTTTGTATTTCCAGGGGCTATCGACAAGGGAATGATAGCAGCAATCAGATTCAATGGTACAGATAAAGTAAAAGCTTACGCGATTGATCTTGACGAAAGTTCAGAATTCGGTCTTAATGAAGAAGATGCGCCTACAGAAGGCTGGGCTAAATTTATCTTTGGTGTATGCCGCGAAATCATCAAAAGAGGTGGCACAGTAAAAGCATTTGACACTGTTTTTGCAGGTGATGTTCCACTTGGTGCTGGTATGTCTTCATCAGCAGCACTCGAAAGCACATATGCATTTGCTCTTAACGATTTACTGAATCTTGGAATTGATAAATTCGAGCTTGCTCGTATAGGTCAGAGTACCGAGCACAATTACGTTGGAGTAATGTGTGGTATCATGGATCAGTTCGCATCTATTTTTGGTAAAAAAGGTCATCTTATTCGTCTCGATACAAAATCAATGGAGTATGAATATTTTCCTTTCGATCCTGAAGGGTATAAACTTGTTCTGTTAGACACTCTGGTAAAACATGAGCTTGCTTCTTCTGCTTACAACGCACGACGTGCATCCTGTGAGAATACTGCTGCAACAATAGGTAAACATTATCCCGAAGTTAAATTCCTGCGTGATGCATCAATGGATATGCTGAATGAGGTTAAGGATGAAATTTCGGAAGAAGATTACATGCGTTCCAAGTATGTAATAGAAGAGACGCAGCGTGTAATAGAAGTGAGTGATGCATTAGAGCGAGGTGATTATGAAACTGTTGGTCTCAAGATGTATGAAACTCATCACGGAATGAGCAAGCTATATGAAGTTAGCTGCGAAGAACTTGATTTCCTTAACGATGTAGCCAAAGAACATGACGTTACCGGTTCAAGGGTAATGGGCGGTGGCTTTGGCGGATGCACTATAAATCTGGTAAAGGATGACTTGTATGACTCCTTTATTACAGATGCAAAAAAACAATATAAAGAAAAGTTCGGTCATGAGCCGAAAGTGTACGACGTTGTTATCAGCGACGGCGCACGTAAACTATAATTGTTTTAATTTATATCAGGTTGGAAGCCTGGAGCTGATTTATGTTCTGGCTTTCAACTTTTTTTAACCTTTATTTTAACCTTATTTTATACCAGAAACAGTATGTTACAAGCATATTACGATAATAATGATAAGTTCCTCATTGCGGCTGATTGTATTATCTTCGGATTTCACAACAACGAATTGAAAGTACTTCTCACCCGTAGACCGGTTGAACCAATGAAAAACGAATGGTCTCTAATGGGTGGATTTATGGAAGAAGGAGAAAGTCTTGTACAAGCAGCAGAAAAAATTCTATTTCGTTATACTCAGCAAAAAAACATATATATGGAGCAGGTAGGTGCTTACGGAGAAATCGACCGCGATGCTGGTGGCAGAGTTATCTCTGTTGCTTTCTACGCTTTAGTACAGGCCGATAAATTCAATACATCTCTTGCTAATAAGTTTGACGCTAAATGGATAAATGTAAAAAAGCTCCCTAAACTTGTATTTGATCATAACAAAATGGTAGATGATGCTTTAAAACTTCTCCAGTATAAGGTTTCAACACAGCCTGTAGCATTTCATTTTTTTAATGATAAGTTCACTCTCCCTGCACTTCAGGAGCTATACGAGACTATTTATCAAATGCCTTTAGATAAACGGAATTTCCGAAAAAAACTGAATAACATGGACCTTCTCGATAAGCTTGAAGAGAAAGATAAAGTTAATTCCAAACGAGGTGCTTTTTACTACACCTTCAATATGGAGCGATATAAGCAGTTTCTTGATGAAGGAAAACGCTTTTCTTTGTAATATTATTTAAACTGTTTCAAGTTTGTTTAATAAGAATTAATTTTTCAGGTAATAATTTACAGTAGTTACTACTCTCACATTTTTTATAAAAGGAGTGTTGGCATCACGATCTGTAATTGTAAACTGACCCTGAGAAGCGTTCCTTATCTTACCCAATTTGCTGCCTGAATCTAAAGCAAACTTTTCAGCTGCCTCTCTGGCATTTTTAGTAGCATCCTCAATCATATCCGGTTTGATATTATTCAAGCCGGTAAATTCATATAATGTATTATAACGATAATCACCTCCGGTAATCGCAACCCCTTGTCTCAGCAGCTCAGTCTGTTCTGAAATCAACTTGCGTATTTTATCCACATCAGAAGAAGTAACCGTTATCACGGAAGTAGCATTATAACGATATTGTATTGCCTGATTTATATAACGTTCAGCTTCCATGTCGATAATCTCTGGAGGAGCAACACTTATCTCATCTTGTGCAATACCATTCGATTGCAGAAACTCAACTATAGTTCTGTTTTTACTTTGAATGTTGGTATACAAAGTCGCCATATCATTACCAATATCTTTATACATCAATGGCCAGATAACCTTATCGGCAGGCACTTCTATTTCGGCAAGACCTTTCACGGTAACTACACGATCGCGATTTGTAAAGTTATTGATACCCCTGTTTAACAAAACTCCAAACGCCACAAGTGCGGCAGCTAAAATAATAGATTCTACAATCCAGTTTTTCATAATCTTTTAATTCATAAAATGTTGTTTATTACAAATATAAATAGATTTGTCTATCTATTTAGAATTTTAT
>JAQUIZ010000181.1 GCA_028683355.1 Fermentimonas sp. | reverse complement strand
GAATATGCCGAAACCGCTCAGGATTCTGCGTCATCTTCGGCCGCATCAGCAGAAGGATCAGCTACAACCGCATTAGGAGCTAAAGCGGATGCTCTATTAGCAGCCGGGGAAGCAGAAGGATCAGCTACAACCGCATTAGGAGCTAAAGCGGATGCTCTATTAGCAGCCGGGGAAGCAGAAGGATCAGCTACAACCGCATTAGGAGCTAAGGCAGACGCTTTACTTGCAGCGGGAAATGCTGCTGCTGCAGAAAACAGCGTAAATGCCAAAGTTGCTGATGTAATGACTATGAAGTCTAATCTAATATTAAATCATGCTATTTATCAGGAATTGTACGATTCAAATTTGAATATTCTACTTGACAGCGCTGGAGAAAGTATATTTGGAGAAGTTATATTTTCCGATGTTGAAGAAGTCACATTGCTTCATAAAAGGATTGATGATTTGGAGACGATTATTAATCAGCTGGCATCGTTACTTATCCCCAACCGATTGGTCATAGTTGAAGCCAGTATGATAGAAGCAAACGAATCTATTACAAGGATAAATGAGCATGCCTTATTTGATAGCGAATTTATTTAAAGGAGGAAAAATAAAAATGGCAAAACTTATCGATTACGCTGCCGATACCCGATTTAATAGTGACGATATTCTAATTAAAGATGGGAGCAACGGTACTAAAAAGATTCTGGTGGCTAATGCTGCGGTTGAGTTTGCAGGTCTGGTATCCGCAATCAATCGTCGAAATGTTTATAGAGGAAAAAATCTCGGAACCACTATTACTGCCGCTCAAAAATCAGCCATTCAAGCTGGAACATTTGATGATCTGTTCATCGGAGATTACTGGGTTATTGGTGGAGTAAACTGGGTAATTGCTGACATGGATTACTGGTATAACTGCGGTGATACGGCATTTACGAATCACCATCTGGTAATTGTCCCCAGTACAAGTCTTTATAGTGCGACGATGAACGCCACAAACATCACGGATGGCGGTTATGTCGGTTCTCTCATGTATACAGAAAACCTCAATACCGCTAAGACAACAATTTCTACGGCATTCGGTGAAATGCTTCTTACTCATAGAGAGTATCTTATGAATGCGGTTACAAGTGGTTATCCTTCTGCGGGTGCCTGGTTCGATTCCACAGTCGAGTTAATGAACGAAATTATGGTTTATGGATCTCATATCTATACTCCTGCTGGAAACGGAACGATTGTTCCTATAAGATATACCATCAATAAACAACAGCTTTCCTTGTTCAGGCTTAGTCCCAAAGCAATTAACAACCGAGTAAGTATTTGGCTTAGAGACGTCGTTTCTTCGTCTTATTTCGCTCGTGTGGTCAACCATGGCACCGCGACCTACGGCAACGCTTCGACCTCTCATGGGGTTCGTCCGGCCTTCGCTATTGGTTAACTAAATCTTGGGGCCTTGTGCCCCGTTGATGTTTAATAAGGAGGATTAGATAAAATGGATAGTAAAATTTATACGATTACTCTTGCCGATGGAACGGTTCTCGGTAACCTTAAGCTTAACGGGGATAACTTTATCTCCAACACAGTCATTAATGCTGATATTTTTAATGAAAACTGCTCTCCTGTTATCATTAGCGATGGTGTGAACAGCGAAACACACAACAACATGGAGCTTGTTCAGTTAATAGAACAGGAACCCGGAAAATACTGGTTTGTTCTTCGAGAGCTTTCAACTTCTGAACTGGCTCAGATTAAAATGCAATCTGATATTGAATATGTGGCTATGATGGCCGGAATAGAACTGTAAAGGAGGATCACCATGGAACATAGCAGTAATTACAATAAGGTAAAGCGTTATTTTGTACTTGGCGTATGGAATGTCGACCGCGTTCGTGATGCTGTAGAAAAGGGTTGGATTACCATGGCCGAGTTCGAAGAAATCACTGGAACCACGTACTAATGAGTGTTTTGGTAAGTAATCGCAAGGAGTCCAGGTTTGAAGTTATAACACATTCACTCGAACTACATGACATGCTTATCGATTTGATGCAAAGAGGATTTGGAGTTAAGGATGTAAATCATTTTGTTCGGATGCGCTATGCTTATGGTAAAGATGACAAAGAAGATTTTGCTAAGTACCGATATTTAATGCAGAATTTTAAAACCCGAATCGATCAATTGGCTTCGCTAATGACAAATAATATCCGAGCAGCTAACTCCGTATATCCAACCTCCATGCATGAGTATGAACAAAGAAGGGACTATCAAAATAATGCCATCGTAAATTGCGAGCAACTTATTAAGGAATTACAGCGAGTCGTGGAGATATTTGAAGTGGATATAAACATCTATGGAAAATATGTGGCAGCTATCAATCGAGAAATCGGTTTGATAAAAAAGTGGCGTCAGCACGACAACAAAATCAAATCATATCTACAGGGTAACATCTAATTTTGCGTCGTTTCTTCGTCTTATTTCGCTAATGTGAACAACAATGGCAACGCGAACTACAACAACGCTTCGAACTCTAATGGGGTTCGTCCGGATTCTCTGCCTAACCAACAGAGAAGGAGATGCTATCCTTTCCGACAAGGATAAATAACAAAGCCGGACGCAATTTACTACGGTAAGTATTGCTATCACGGTGAATATTCTATGAATTATGAAGAGATTGTCTGTGACGCCAACAACTTGTATAGGGCTTACAAGGCCTCTGTAAAGAACAGTAAATGGAAAGAAACTTCTCAAAAGTTCGCAATGAACTTCCTGAAGTATATTTTCTCTATTCAAGAAGACCTCGTTTACAGAACATTGCAAAATGGTTTAGTAGACGAGTTTTTACTTTCTGAAAGAGGCCGAGTAAGACCTATTACAAGTATCCAAATCAAAGATCGTATAATTCGTCATGTTTTGTGCGATGAGATTTTATCACCAGAAGTAAAGAAACGTATTATTTATGATAACGGGGCCTCTGTAAAAGGCCGAGGTATTTCACATCAGAGAAACAGGTTCGAAGTTCATCTTCATAAATACTACAGACTGTACGGTAACGAAGGTTGGATCTTATTTGGAGATTTCTCAAAATTCTACGACAACATCATTCATGAGATCGCAAAGAGAGAATTACTCAAGTTGGTAGACGATGACGAGTTCATTGATTGGTTATTAACCATTATTTTTAATGGGTTCAAAATTGATGTTTCGTATATGTCTGATGAAGAGTATGAAAGCTGTATAACCAATACATTCAATAAGGTGGACTATAGGCTAATACCTAAAGAACTTTTAACCGGTGAGAAATGGATGGACAAATCCGTTAATATCGGAGACCAATTAAGTCAAATTATCGGTATATATTATCCATATCGAATAGACAACTATGTAAAATACGTAAGAAGTCAAAAATTTTACGGACGTTACATGGATGATTGGTACATCATGAACCCAAACAAGAAAGAACTACAAGACTTGTTGGCTAACATTCGAGTAATAGCGGACGAATTAGGTATACATATCAATGAGAAAAAGACCCATATAGTCAAGATAAGCAGCACTTATAAATACCTTCAAGTGAAGTACACACTTACTAAAGACGGAAAAGTAATTAAAAGAATCAATCCAACTCGTGTTACTGCAATGCATAGAAAACTTAAGAAACTTGCCGTTAAAGTTAAGGTTAGCGATATTTGTTATGAGAATGTCGAAAATATGTTTCGAGGGTGGATGGGAAGCTTCTATAAACTTTTATCCAGACAACAAAGAAATAGCCTAATACAGCTTTATGAAGACCTATTTGACAAAAATGTTACTGTGGTTAATAAGAAGCTGGTTATATTGGATAGGTCTGATAAGGAGGGGTAACTGAATGGAACCATGGATTCAAATGATTATTACAATCGTATGCTCCGTTATAGCATCGTCCGGTTTTTGGGCATATATAATAAAGTATATGGATCGTAAAGATGTCAAAACTGAAATGCTTATAGGTTTAGGCCATGATAGAATCATTTATCTTGGTCTTTGCTATATTGAGCGAGGTTGGATTACACAAGATGAGTATGAAAACCTAAATGATTACTTATATAAGCCGTACGCGAAGATGGGGGCCAATGGTTCCGCAAAACGCGTCATGCAAGAAGTAGATAAACTTCCAATACGTAAAACTAAATACGTTGAGTCACTTAATGACCTTGTAATGTGATAAAATCTTTGTTAAGTTTAAGCTGTAGAACAGTGTAGAGAAGAGTGCAAGAATGTAGATTACTTATTGATTATTCCTAACAAGGGCTCTTTCTTTTTGTTTTATATTTTCCAGCACATAGGTGACTATAAATAATGCTATTTTGATAGAGGAGGGTTCATTATGGAGTTAATTATCATACTTGGAATTGGAGTATTGATAGGT
>JAQUIZ010000180.1 GCA_028683355.1 Fermentimonas sp. | reverse complement strand
AATAACTTTGTCTGTTGTGATCATAGGGTTGATGTTTGTTATTTGTTTGATTATCAGCTATAAATATACAAATAATCTCCCTATATCACAACTTTTTTTATGATTTTCTTATCCCGAACTCACGTTAACAGCAAAGGGGGTGTTACCTACGAAGTAGAAGTAAAAGGAAAAGACCTGATTTTTGACAATGCAGGTAAATTTTTAAAAGAGGTCAAAGATTAAGATAATGAATAAGATAAGGTTGTTTTTTGTACTCATTTCCATAATAGCTGCTTCGGTAGCCAATGCACAGGTGTCGTCTGTTACCATTTCCGGTATAGTAAAAAATAAGGCGGATAAATCAGCTATTCCTTATGTAAATGTTGTCGTAAAAAATGAAAAAGACAGTGTGTTTGTAGCCGGAACGGTAACCAATGATGAAGGCAGGTTTTCCATTGCCAATATTAAGCCCGGTAACTATCGTTTAGAAGTTTCCTTTATGGGATTTAAGAACAAGGAACAGCCGTTATTTGTCGGTAGCCTTTCAGCATTTTTGGATATTCCCATCATCGAATTGGAAGAAGCATCAACGGTTTTGGAAGGCGTTACCATTTCCGCAAAGGCAAGCGATGTGAGCAGCAAGCTGGACAAGAAAACCTACTCCGTTGCCGATAATATCAGTCAAAGCGGAGGTTCGGTTTTACAAAGTATGCAAAACTTGCCCGGCGTTACGATGCAGGATGGTAAAGTACAATTAAGGGGTAATGATAAGGTTACGGTTCTGATAGACGGCAAGCAAACCGCTTTAACTGGTTTTGGCAGCCAAACTGGGCTTGACAATATTCCTTCATCTGCCATTGATAAAATAGAGATTATCAACAACCCATCTTCAAAGTATGATGCCAACGGTAATGCAGGCATCATTAACATCATAATGAAGAAAAACAAGCAGAACGGATTTAATGGTAAGGTAGGTTTGACTTCGGGATTGGGTTCACTTTGGGTACGGAAAGAAAACCTACCCACTATCAGACCGCAATATACATTCACACCAAAGATTAATCCCTCGCTATCGCTGAATTACAGAAAGGATAAGGTAAACATCTTTTTGCAGGCAGATAACCTATATACTGAAACGCTGAATAAAAATGAGTTTGTAACAAGGCACTATGATGATGGAACTGTTATCAATTCCCAACTGAAGCGGAACAGGAATACCAATTTCCTTACTACCAAAGCAGGCGTAGATTGGAACATTGACGAGCAAAACACCCTAACCGTTTCGGGAATGTACGGCAGTGAGAAGATTATTGACCGTGGCGACCAGCCATTTTTTAACGGGGATATTTCCGGGCGGTTACGCCTTTGGCAGTTCTTGGAGGATGAACTAAAGACCACGGCAATGGCTACGGCAGCTTACCAGCACAAATTTAAAGAAGCAGGTCATTTGCTGAACATCGGTTTCAACTATACCTTTCACAGAGAAGACGAGCAATATTTTTACGACAATTACCTGCCATCATCCACAGGAACAGATGCCTTTAAACTGCTATCGGACGAACAGGTATATGACTTCAATATAGACTACATCAAGCCTTTGAAGTATGGACGTATTGAAACAGGTATAAAACTCCGTAACAGAAGCATTCCTACCAATATGGAGTTCAGACCCGGAGCCAATTCAGTTTTGGATATGGATGCCGGAGGTTGGGCAAACTATAAAGAACTGATACCAGCGATTTACGGGAATTATGTTTTTGAAAATGAAAAATGGGAAGCTGAATTGGGTTTGCGTATGGAGTACGTGAAGATACAGTACGATGTTAATCCCAACCATAGCACTTACAAAAGCGATGGCTACCACTATACGCAGCCGTTCCCGAATATGAGGTTGGCTTATAAGCTGAACGACAACAATAAACTTTCGGTATTCTATAACCGCAGAGTGGACAGACCTAATGAAGTGGACATCCGTATTTTCCCGAAATACGATGATGCGGAAATTATCAAAGTCGGAAACCCTGCATTACGCCCGCAGTTTACCAATTCCATAGAGTTAGGTTATAAGAACACGTGGAACAGCGGTTATTTTTATTCCGCATTGTACCATCGTTTTGCTGATGGAACCATCACGAGAATTTCAAGCACTGTTCCAGGCAGTACACTGATATATGCCATATTCCAAAATGCAGGTAAGAGCTATAATACTGGTTTAGAAGCTATTTTGAACCAAAAGGTTTCTGATGTTTATTCCTTTAACATCAACGGAAATCTTTACCGGAACCAGATAAATGCTTTCACAGTACAAAACCTGTACCCTGAACCCAACACCTTTTCGGCTGACCAGCAATCTGCAATATCGGGCAACCTGAAATTGAACAATACTTTCCGCTTTGCAAAGGGATGGGATGCACAACTGACAGCCGTTTATTTAGCACCTGATATTATACCGCAGGGAAAAATCCTATCAAGGTTTTCAGTAGATGCCGGATTGAAGAAATCAGTTCAGAAAGGTAAAGGAGAGATTTTTTTTAATGCTACCGACTTATTGAATACGATGGTTATTAAAAGAAAGATAGATGGAATGGGCTTTCATTACACCAGCGATGATTATTATGAAACACAGGTTATCAGATTAGGGTATAATTATAAATTTTAGTTCAGGAACAATGCAAAAAAAATCTTTGATAGTAATCTTAATTCTTGTGCTGGTAAATATCTCTCTTGTATCGGCACAAGATACTATCCGAAATACAAATATTGCTTTACAGGATAGTATAATCAAGAAAACGAACGCCAAAGCATATAAATTAAACTACAAGCATTTAATAGCCCCAACAGTGTTTATTGGTTTCGGAATAGTGAGCTTGGAAAGTGATGGATTAAAACAGCTCAATTATTCTACAAGAGACGAGATAGGCGAACACCAGCCAAAACATATATCATTGGATAACTATACCCAATATGCTCCGGCAGTAATGGTATATGGTTTAAATGCGGCAGGGATAAAAGGGAAGCATAATTTCAGGGACAGAACCATTATTTATGCTACCTCGCAATTGATTTCTGCTGCCTTTGTGGTTCCCTTAAAACATATTGTAAAGGAAGAAAGACCAGACAGCTCAAATAATTTATCCTTTCCATCCGGGCATACTGCAACAGCCTTTTCTTCTGCGCAATTTATGTTCAGGGAGTATAAAGACACCAATTTTTGGCTAAGTATTTCCGGTTATTCATTTGCCGTTTTTACCGGAGTGTACAGAACATTGAATGACAAGCATTGGGTAAATGATGTGGTAGCAGGTGCAGGTTTTGGCATTTTATCAACGGAACTGGCATATTGGCTCTACCCTAAAATCAATGGATTGTTATCAGGTAAACCAAAGAACGCTACAACTATGATTGTGCCTTTTTATCAGAATAAAGGTTTCGGAATTGGATTTGTAAAAAATTTTTAAAATCAATTATTATGTGGTTCGTTTATGCTCTTTTATCCGCTTTGTTCGCTGCGCTTACTGCAATATTTGCCAAACTGGGCGTAGCAAATGTAAATTCCAATCTTGCAACCGGAATACGGACGGTTGTTATATTGATAATGGTTTGGTTTATTGTTATGGCAAGAGGCGAAGCAAAAGGAATTAGCACCCTGTCAAAGCAAAATATTATTTTCCTTATCATTTCAGGAATAGCCACAGGCTTATCGTGGCTGTTTTATTTCAAAGCCCTGCAATTGGGAAACGTATCGCAGGTTGCACCCGTTGATAAACTAAGTGTAGCCCTTACAATTATTATGGCAGTTATATTTTTGGGAGAACCGCTAACATTAAAAACTTTTGCCGGAGCGAGCCTTATCATTCTCGGAACGGTAGTATTGGCTTGGAAATAAGGCTGATTTAGTTTTTCTATGAATACCTCAAACATCAGGATTTAAAAGTAACAGAATGGAGAAATTCTATAATGACACATTACATAAATTGGAAATAGCAATCGATGAATTAGAGATTGAAGCGGATTGTTCTATACAACGGATAGAGGCCGTTATAGATGTCATCCTTAAATGCCTGTCTGAATTAAAGGAATATGTTCTAAATAGAGGATTTAAGAATATTAATGAAGAAATCCATTTTTTCAAACATCAGAAACCTGCCATTGTTTCAAAACTGATTTACTACAATGCCATTTATAAAATCGAAGCAAAAAAGCCTTGCGGTGCGAAACCTATTAAGAAATACCTTAATGATGAATTGAAAAAACTCAAAAGGTATTTTGACAACAACCTTGAATTTTATAAATATTACCGCACTAATAACGTGAGTTCGGGATAACATATTATCCCCAAATGGTTAATTGACTTGACTTTTCCACTTCAAATTTGATTGAAGGCTTTTTGGGAAAGAAACAATATGCCACCAATGCAGCAATTATGTT
>JAQUIZ010000054.1 GCA_028683355.1 Fermentimonas sp. | reverse complement strand
TGTTCGCCATCACGCAGGGTAGTATCCATTATCTCTATTTTTCTTGATTCTTGCAAAACTATCAGTTATTTGAAGTTCTATATTTAACTCTTACGATTTAAATAAACTGTTTTATTAGTACGAAAAAGCCCTTTGTTTTTCATACTCCATGATCTTATCTCTGTTAGACATAAGAAAATCTATATCATCCAGACCTTTCAACAAACATTCCTTTTTATAAGAATTAATCTCGAAAGATTCTGATCTTCCTGTTTCATTGTTCACAATCGTTTGCTCTTCGAGGTTTACGGTAACTGTAGCTTTTGGGCTTTTACTTGATGAAGAAAATAACTCACTCAGAAATTCATCTGAAATTACTACAGGTAGAATGCCATTATTAAGAGCATTATTGCGAAATATATCAGCAAAAAAACTTGATACAACCACCTTAAATCCGTATCCGCCAATTGCCCAGGCTGCATGTTCGCGACTACTGCCACTACCAAAATTCTTACCTGCTACTAATACTTCACCTGAATATGTAGAATCATTGAGAACGAAATCCTCTTTAGGATTGCCATCTTTATCGTAGCGCCAGTCGGCAAACAAATTATCACCAAATCCGTCTCTGGTAGTTGCTTTCAGGAAACGGGCAGGTATAATCTGATCGGTATCCACATTTTCTATCGGAAGTGGAACGTATGTTGAAGTTATTGTTTTAAATTTTTCCATTACATTTAATTTTACGGTTGAGTTATTTTTCCATTCACTGCAGCTGCAGCAGCAACGAGAGGACTTGCCAAAATTGTTCTTGCACCAGGCCCTTGTCGACCTTCGAAATTACGATTTGATGTGGAAACTGCATATTTTCCTGCAGGCACCTTATCATCATTCATGGCCAGACAAGCTGAACAACCCGGTTGTCTGATCTCAAATCCTGCCTCTTGCAGTATTTTATCAAGACCCTCATCCTTAATCTGTTTTCTAACCTGCCAACTACCGGGCACAAGCCATGCTGTAACGTTATCAGCTTTCTTTTTGCCTTTCACGTAATCTGTAAACTGTCGGAAGTCCTCTATACGACCATTCGTGCAACTTCCTAGAAATACATAATCAATCTGCTTGCCTTCAAGCTTTTCTCCCGGCTCGAAGCCCATATATTTAAGTGATTTCTCGAATGAAATTTTACCTGCTTTATCAATATCCTCAAGTGTTGGTATAGTACCGTCTATCGGCATACCCATACCTGGATTAGTTCCGTAGGTAATCATTGGTGGTATTTTGGCAGCATCAAATGTTACTTCTTTATCAAATGTAGCACCATCATCAGTTTTCAGAGTCTTCCAATAAGCTAAAGCCTCATCCCATCTTTCTTCTTTAGGAGCAAACTGACGACCTTTAATATAATTGAATGTGGTTTCATCAGGGGCAATAAGTCCACCGCGTGCACCCATCTCAATACTCAGATTACAAAGAGTCATTCTCTGTTCCATTGTAAGATTGCGAACTGCTTCACCTGCATATTCAACAAAATATCCAGTTGCACCACCTGTTGTAAGCTGAGATATCATATAAAGTGCCATATCCTTGGCTCCTACATTCTCATTCAACTTACCTTCAAAATTGATGCGCATGGTTTTTGGACGTGATTGAAGGATACATTGCGATGCCAAAACCATCTCTACTTCACTTGTTCCGATACCAAAAGCAATTGCACCAAATGCTCCGTGGGTGGATGTATGACTGTCACCACAAACAATAGTCATGCCAGGCTGGGTATATCCATTTTCCGGTCCGATAACGTGAACAATACCATTCTTGGGGTCTCCCAATCCATAATAAGTAAGGCCAAATTCTCGGGCGTTCTTGGCAAGTGTCTCTACCTGAAAGCGGGAGATAGCATCCCGTATAGGATTCTCCTGACCCATTGTGGGTATATTATGGTCTGCTGTCAGTGTGGTTTGTTCCGGTCTGAATACTTTCAGTCCCCTTTCACGTAGTCCTGCAAATGCCTGAGGACTGGTAACTTCATGACACAAGTGGCGATCTATGTATAGTTGTGTGGGACCGTCCTTTACTTCTGTTACAACATGGGCATCCCATACTTTATCAAAAAGAGTCTTCATATATTATTAAATTGCTGATTTATACTTTTATTTTCTTTCACTTTCTTCTATATATAGTAATTGAATTACTCAACGAACTTATTTACGGCGTCAATAAATGCTTCGACAGACGCTGCAACAATATCTGTGTTTGCGGCAAAGCCATAATAAACAACGTCATTATGTTCAACTTGCATATGTACTTTGCCTATATCATCACTGCCACGATCAATTGCCTGGATTAAGAATTCCTGTATCTTCATTTCACGACGGATAATACTTTTGACCGCCCGGATAGCTGCATCAACCGGACCGTTTCCGGTAGCAGTAGCCTCAAAATGTTCACCTGCAATATTCAGTCCAATGCTGGCTACATCACGAACACCTATACCACATACAACCTGAAGATAATCAACTTTTATACGGTTAAGTCTGGCTTCTTTACCAACCAGCATAAGGATATCGTCGTCATTAACGCTCTTTTTCCTGTCTGCAAGATTTAAAAACTTCTCATATACTTTATCAAGTTCTTCCGACTCAAGTTTCACTCCAAGTAATGATAGACGGTTCTTAAGAGCTGCACGGCCACTACGTGCTGTTAGAACAATCGCATTATCATCTATTCCAACATCTTTAGGATTGATAATTTCGTATGTTTCTACATTCTTAAGCACACCGTCTTGGTGTATTCCTGATGAATGTGCAAATGCGTTCCGTCCTACGATAGCTTTATTTGGCTGAACAGGCATATTCATCAAACTCGAAACAAGACGGCTTGTAGAATAAATATGCTGTGAGTTGATATTTGTATCGAAACCTCTGTCTTTATGACTTCTGAGTGCCATAACAACCTCTTCGAGTGATGTGTTTCCTGCACGTTCTCCAATACCATTTATTGTAACTTCAACCTGTCGGGCACCGTTTATAACACCTGACAATGTATTTGCAGTAGCCATTCCAAGATCCTGGTGACAATGAGTTGCAAGTATTGCATTTTTTAGATCTACATTATCTACAAGATATTTTATTTTTGCTCCATACTCATCAGGGAAACAATAACCTGTCGTATCTGGAATATTTACAACTGTTGCTCCTGCATTTACTACTGCCTGAACAACTTTTGCCAGATATTCATTATCAGTGCGGCCAGCATCTTCAGCGTAAAACTCTACGTCATCAACAAAATTACGTGCATATTTTACTGCTTTAACAGCCCTCTCCAGAATTTCTTCCCGGTTAGAATTAAATTTATGCTTTATATGAAAATCGGAAGTCCCTATTCCTGTATGTATTCTTTTACGTTTGGCATACTTCAATGCTTCAGCTGCGACCTCGATATCTTTCTCTACAGCACGTGTAAGAGCACAAATTGCAGGCCATGTAACGGCTTTTGATATTTCAACTACTGAATTGAAATCACCCGGACTGGAAACCGGAAAACCCGCCTCTATTACATCAACACCCATGAGCTCTAGCGCCTGGGCAATCTGAATCTTTTCAATCGTGTTCAACTGACAGCCGGGAACCTGCTCCCCATCTCTTAAAGTTGTATCAAAAACATAAATCCGTTCCATTTTATTCAACCTGTTTTCTTTGTTCTTTTATAAAAAAATAACCCTTCCCACCGGGTGAGAAAGGTTATCTGTATTTTACTCCTTTAGTCGTTATATTTGATACGCCAGTCTCACCCTCCGAATTTTTCCAGAAGTAGAATAGAAATGACTAGAATATCTATATTTTGATACATAACGCTAAACAATTTCTGTTTGATGAATACAAAGTAAAAGTAAAAAACCTTACTAACAAAATATTTCAATAAATTTCTTCATAAAAACTCCAAATTATCACTTAAACGCCATAATAATTGGTGATTTGAAACTATAATAGGTATATATTATGATGCATTGGGTTTTTGTTCGACATATTTTTTAGTAAAACTCATATCAATTAGTTAAATGCCATAATACAGATCATCATTTAATTAAAAGTAAAAACAGTTTAACCGACATATTGTTTATAATTTAAGAGGGAATAATAAATAATGATTTGAAATATATCATATGTACTTTCAAAGAGATGTAATAGAAAATAAAATGAACAGAGCAGGAAAAGAAAAACAACCTTTCCTGTTTGGAATGGATTTTGAAATGAATAAGGGTTTTTTTGTAATTAATCCATTATCTCAGAACGAAATTCTATTTGATTTTAATGGAGTAGGCAATAGTAATTTAGTCGACTCTACACCAATGAATCAGTTTTCAGATTATCAGTTTGAGATGTTTCCGGAAAACTTGAAGATATATAAGGAACGCTTTAAAACGATTATGAACGGATTAAAAAGGGGTGAAAGTTATCTTGCAAACTTAACTATAGAGACTCCTTTAAAAACATCTCTCACTCTTAAGGAAATATTTATACTGAGTAAATCTCGTTACAGACTCCTCATACCTGACAAGTTTGTCTGCTTTTCACCTGAATGTTTTATAAAAATGAAAGACTGCAGGATCTATACTTTTCCGATGAAGGGAACTATTGATGCCAACATACCGGATGCTGAGAAAACTGTGATGAATGATAAAAAGGAAGAGGCAGAACATAATACAATTGTGGATTTGCTTAGAAACGACCTTAGTCGAGTTGCTCAGGATGTACACGTAAACCGTTTCAGATATATTGATGAACTGAAAACGAATAAAGGCGAAATACTTCAGGTTAGCTCAGAGATTGTTGGCACACTTCCTAATGAGTATATGTCTGAAATAGGCACTATTATTTTCAGTTTGCTTCCGGCTGGTTCTGTTTCGGGGGCACCTAAGGAAGCAACATTAAAGCTTATTGGCAAAGCGGAGAATAGTCCGCGCGGATATTATACAGGTGTTGCCGGATATTTTGACGGTGCTAATCTCGACTCATTTGTTTTAATTCGTTTTATCGAACAAAATGAAAAAGGACTTGTTTTTCGTAGTGGAGGGGGTATAACTGCCAGAAGCGACATGAAAAAAGAGTATATTGAGTCGTTGCAAAAGGTTTACCTTCCCTTTTGAAGACTAACATTTTTTTTACAAGCAATTAATAAGTTTATTATGTTTCTGGAAACAATCTGTCTGCTAAATGCGAAAGTGCAAAACATAGATGCACATATAAAACGTATGCGCCAGACTGCCGAATACTTTAGGTTTGATGCACCGGAATTGCCAGATCTGGAAGTACTGCTTACTTCGGGTATGGAGAATCTTAAAGTGAAATGCAGCATTCATTATCATAACGAAATAAGTAGCATTTCATTCGAAAGATACATCCCGAAAGTAATAAACTCTTTAAAGCTGATTAATGCTTCACCTGATTATGCATTTAAATTCTCCGACAGAAGAGAGCTTAATAATCTGCTTAATTCAAGGGAAGAATGCGAAGAAGTATTGATTGTCAGGAATGGATATATAACTGATACAACATACAGCAATGTAGTCCTGCAGAAGGGAGATGAATTGTATACTCCCCATAATCCTATATTAAATGGGACTAAACGTCAAAAACTCCTGCAGGAAGGCACTATTTCAGAAAAAGTAATCAGGAAAGAATCATTAAAGGAATATAGTCGAATATACCTTATAAATGCTATGCTTGATATAGAAGACAATATCTCCGTTAATGTGGATATGATTAAGGAATAATTTCCACTAAATACCGGATAGAAAAAAGCGGCACTTTAATGAAAAAGTACCGCTCCTTTATTTTTGTAGATGCCCGTTTATGGACAAGTTCGAAATATAATAAACTATCCGAAATCGTCAAACAATATCATTTCCTTTGGAACACCAAGACTGTCAAGCATCCGCTGAGCTGCATTAGCCATTGGTCCGGGACCGCACATGTAATATTCAATATCTTCCGGAGAATCATGATCTTTCAGGTAAGTATCATAAATTACCTGATGTACAAACCCGGCAGTATATTTTATACCTGCCTCATCAGCTTTAGGATCTGGTTTATCCAGTGCAAGATGAAATGAGAAGTTAGGGAATTCCCTTTCAAGTTCATAAAAATCCTCAAGATAAAATGCTTCGATTAATGCTCTTGCTCCATAGAAGAACGACATTTTTCTGTCGGTAACCCTCAAAGTCTTAAGTAAATGCATTATTTGAGAGCGTAATGGCGCCATCCCTGCTCCACCACCAATCCATAACATTTCTCTCTTGCTGTCTAGTATTGGATGAAATTCTCCGTATGGTCCTGACATCATAACTTTATCACCTGGTTTCAGGTTGAAGATATATGACGAAACAATACCCGGATTTACAGTCATCCAAGTTCCTTTTGCTCTGTCAAACGGAGGTGTGGCAACACGTACGTTAAGAGTAATGATATTACCTTCTGCAGGATAGTTGGCCATTGAGTATGCACGTGAAGTGTCTTCTTCACTTTTACAAACTAAATCCCACATTTGAAACTTATCCCATTCAGGTTTGTACTGCTCATCGATGTCGAAATCGGAATATTTAATTGCGTCGAACTTCGGGACTCTGATCTGACTGTATGAACCTGGCTTGAAATCGATAGTTTGACCTTCAGGCAGCTTTACAACGAATTCTTTGATAAATGAAGCCACATTTCTGTTGGAAATAACCTCGCACTCCCACTCTTTAATACCAAAAATCTCCTCCGGCAAAACAACTGAAAGATTATCCTTTACTTTTACCTGGCAACTTAGCCTCCAGTTATTTAGCTGCTCTTTACGTGAAAAATGACCTTTTTCTGTAGGCAGAATCTCACCACCACCTGAAGTAACCCGGCAACGGCATTCTCCACAGGTACCCTTACCACCGCAAGCTGAAGAGAGATAAATATCCTTAGATTGCAAAGAGTTAAGGAGAGTACCTCCTTGAGCTACTTCAAGTTCCTTGTCTGGATCATCGTTTATATTGATTTTTACATTTCCTGACGGTATCAGTTTTTCTTTGGCGACAAGAATTACAATAACCAGTATAAGTATGATCAGCAAAAATACAATTACACTTGTTAATATCGTTAGTCCACCCACATTCAATAGTATGCTCATACTTGTATGCTTAAAATTTTTACTTTAATCTGTTAATTATGTTTTTTCCTGATTAAATATTAATGCCCGAGAAGCTCATAAATCCAATTGCCATTAAAGCAGTAACAATAAAAGTTATTCCTAGTCCTTTTAATGGTTTCGGAACATTCGAGTATTCAAGTTTCTCTCTGATAGCAGCCATGCCAACAATTGCAAGAAGCCAGCCGATACCCGAACCAAAGGCATAGGCTGAAGCCATACCAATATTGGCAAATTCTCGTTGTTGCATAAATAATGAGCCTCCTAAAATAGCGCAGTTAACAGCTATAAGTGGTAAGAATATACCTAATGAGGAGTAAAGAGCGGGACTGAATCTTTCAATTACCATTTCAACTAGCTGCACAATAGCAGCAATCACCGCAATGAATATAAGCAAACTGAAAACACTTAAATCAACATTGGCAAATTGTGGACCCAACCATTCTAATGCACCTGACTTAAGCACATAGTTTTCCAGTAAATAATTAACGGGGAGGGTAATAACTAGCACAAGTGTAACTGCTAAACCTAAACCAAGTGCTGTTTTTACATTTTTCGATACAGCCAGGAATGAACACATTCCGAGAAAGTATGCGAAAACCATATTATCGACGAATATCGATCTTACAATCAGACTTATTGCATCCATATATTATATCTGTTTATTTACTGTTAATTAATTGGTTTCCTCCTGAAGATCTTTATTCTTCGAGCGGTGTACCCATATAATGCAAGCTACTATAAGAACAGCCATTGGGGCAAGCATCATAAGTCCGTTATTCTCGTAACCGGCATCATAAAAGGCTTGTGGAACTACCTGATATCCCATAAGTTCACCAGATCCTAATAATTCACGAAAAAAACCTGTTACCACCAAAATCCATCCATAACCTAATCCATTTCCTATTCCATCAAGAAATGAAGGCCAAGGACCATTTCCTAAAGCAAATGCCTCAAGTCGTCCCATCAAAATACAGTTGGTTACAATAAGACCAACGAAAACCGACAACTGCTTGTTAACATCATAGGAAAATGCCTTCAAAACTTCGCTAACGATTGTAACAAGTGAGGCCACTACAACTAGCTGAACTATAATACGTATACGATTTGGTATACTCTTACGTAATAGAGAAATAATAACATTACTAAAAGCCGTAACTATAATAACTGCAATAGCCATTACTAATGATGGTTCCAGCTTGGATGTTACCGCAAGGGCTGAACAGATACCCAAAACCTGTACAAGGATTGGGTTATTTTTACTCAGCGGTCCTAACAATACCGCTTTAGTTTTACTATTTAATGCCATATCTTAATTTCTATTCAGTTTCGTCAAAAAATTCTCATACTTACCCACACTGTTTAGAAGCATCTTGTCAACTCCCTGACTTGTTATTGTACCCCCTGAGATTCCATCTACATAATCTCGGCGTGTGTCAACCTGTCCTGGTTTAACAACTGCGATTGAAGCAAAATTACCATTCTTGAAAATCTCTTTTCCTTCAAACTGATTTCCGAAAGATCTTTCAGCAATTTCAGCACCAAGTCCGGGAGTTTCACCAGCGTGTCCGAAGTCGGCACCATAAATTGTGCTTCCGTCATCTTCAACAGCTAAATATCCCCATATTGCTCCCCAAAGTCCGGCTCCGTTCATGGGAATGATATATACATTCTTTCCATCTATAGAGACCTCATAAACCGGTAAACCCTTTGCTGTGGGATCGCCAAGCTCTGTTGAAAAAGCAGGATCTTCAGGTGTTGTACCTTCTGTTCCTTCTATTTTTTCACCCTCATCTGTTATAAGGTAAGCGTTTGTTACCAACTCTGAATAACGTGTTTCTGCTTCATCTGCTCCAGCTGTTATATTGAGTGAACGTAAAAGCTGCTGCATTTTGTCAATATTCTCATTAGCAATCTGCTTATCAAGTAGCGCCTGATGCGTAAATGATAGTCCCAGTGCTACGATGATAACCATCACCGCAGCATATATTATTGTATATCCGTTACTTTCTCTATTCATAGCTATGCTTTATTAGTTACCCTTTTCAATCTGCGTTTAATATTAGCATCAACCACGTAGAAGTCGATAAGTGGTGCAAATGCGTTCATAAACAAAATTGCAAGCATCATACCTTCTGCATATCCCGGGTTGAATACTCTGATAGTAATTGCAAGGAAACCTATCAGAAAACCATATATCCATTTTCCCTTTTCAGTTCTTGCCGAAGTTACAGGATCTGTGGCCATAAATACAGCACCAAACGCAAAGCCTCCAAGTAACAGATGGTAAAGTGGTGGCATCTCCATGTAAGCATTTTTTGCGAAGATGTTCAGAACTAATACTGTGAATATACCTCCGAGGAATACTGAAAGCATTGTTTTCCAGCTTCCCACACCTGTTGCAATTAGTATTATAGCACCAAGCAGAATTGCAAAAGTAGAAACCTCACCAATTGATCCCGGAATAAACCCGAAGAACATATCGCTTATAGATAGAGGCTGACCAGTTATTCCTGTAAATGCAAAATCGCCAAAACTTGTTGCTTCTGTTGTATTAATTTGTCCAAGCGGTGTTGCACCGGAATAACCGTCAATAACCTGTCCGCCTCCCATTCCAAAGGTGTCACGGGTGCGCACCCATACCTGGTCGCCCGACATTTTGGAAGGATATGAGAAAAACAGAAATGCTCGTGCAATCAACGCTACATTAAATACATTATAACCTGTTCCACCAAATACCTCTTTTGCAAATACCACAGAAAATGCAGTTGCTACTGCAATCATCCAAAGTGGTGTGTCTACAGGCATTATCATAGGAATAAGAATCCCTGATACCAGGAATCCTTCAGCTACCTCCTCTTTCTTAACCTGTGCAACGGCAAACTCGATGCCTAGCCCCACAACATACGAAACTATAATCTGTGGAAGAATGGCAATTAAACCGTAAATAAATTTAGTGAATACACCGGCTTCTAGCCCTACTGCCATATAATGTTGCAGACCAACATTATACATACCTACTAATAATGCAGGTAATAATGCAATTATCACGATAATCATTGTACGCTTCGAGTCGCGTGCATCGTGAATATGTACTCCGGATTTCGAAGTGCTGTTGGGCACAAAAAGGAAGGTTTCAAATGCATCATATGTTGACCAAAGCCAATGAAGCTTACCTCCTTCTTCGAAATTAGGTTTTATCTTATCAAGATACTTTCTTAACGCTTTCAAAGTTATATCATTTATAAGTTATTATTTTTTACTCCATCTCGCTACGAAGCAGATCCAGACCTGCCCGTATAATACGCTGAATTTCCAGTTTGGATGTATCCACAAACTCGCAAAGAGCAAAATCCTCCGGCGCAACTTCGTATATACCGAGCTGTTCCATTTTATCAATATTAAAAGCTAAAGTAGCTTTTATCAACTGCTCCGGAAAAATATCCATTGGGAATACTTTATCATATTCATTTGAAACGATAATTGCCCTGGGGCCTCCCAACAAACGGGCGTCCAGCCTGTATTTTCTGTTATGTTTAAGATAGGTTCCGCCTGAACTGTATCTTTTTGGAGATAATGATGCCCAGCCAAATACTTCATGCACATCATCACCTTCTGGAATTACCGTCACCTGCGAATCATATGCACGTAAAACACCGTTTCCATCAATTCTTCTCCCTGTCAGTGGGTTGCCGCTAATATATCTTAATGATATACCTTCAGTCACATTGCCTTTAAAAATTGAGTTGAGCTCTGCTCCTACAAGTATTTTGTAATAGCCTGTCTGTTTAACTTCTGATCCGGATAGTGCTACTGTACGTGTCAGGTCAACATGTCCGCTATTGAACAATCTTCCTATTAGCACTGCATCCATTGCATTGAGCGTCCAGACGACTTCTCCGCGATTAACCGGTTTGATATGGTTGATCTGCACTCCTACATTTCCTGCAGGATGAGGACCATTAAATTCGGTTACAACTACATTTTTCGCCTCACGCAAAGCTTTGCTTTTAGTTTTAGTACTAATTGAAAGATACACTTTACCGTTTGTAAGCTTTGCCAGAGCATCCAGACCTGCCTGAAGGTCAGTCTCCTGTCCTTCTAAAATGAAATCATATGAAGGTGCCAGTGGAGCTGAATCAAATCCTGTAACAAAGATATCGCGTGGATCTTTTCCTGGAACGGCTACCACATCGTAAGGGCGTTGTTTGATCAGATACCAAATCCCTGCATCCAGAATGGATTGTTTCACATCTTCCGGGGATAGTGAAGACACTTTTTTCACTCCAAAATCTTCATACTCGATTTCCTTGTCAGCTTTGATGACGATGTTCAGAATGCGCCTTTTCTCACCTCTCTCAATCTCTGCTACAACACCACTAACGGGTGATGAAAACAGTATCTCGGGATGATCTTTGGCATAGAACAGTGTAGTTCCGGCTTTTACTCTCTCATCAACTTTGACGGCCAACTTGGGAGTAATGCCATGAAAATCTTCAGGACAAATTCTCACAAATTCACTGGTCACTCTGCCTCTCAAAACTTCTTCAGAAGCTCCAAGTAACGGAATTTGCAAGCCTTTCTTAATATTTATCAGATTAGCCATATAGTTTATAATAAATTACCTTGCTAGTAAACTTTTTTGATCAATCAACTATAAATCAAAAGGTTCTAAATATGCTGTGTATATATATTGGTGTACCCTACCTTTTGAATTTGCAAAGGTACATTTTTTCGGACTCAAAAAACATAAATTCTGAATAAATTAGTGAAATAATTCAGTATTTAAACTTCAATAAAAATATCGTTATTCAGTAACTCCAGCAATTTCCGGGTCAATCATAATACGACCGCAATATTCGCAAACTATAATTTTCTTTCTTAACTTGATATCCATCTGTTTCTGAGGCGGTATTTTGTTGAAACAACCACCACAGGCTCCTCGCTGAATAGGTACAACTCCCAATCCGTTACGTGCATTTTTACGAATACGTTTAAAAGCTGTAAGAAGACGGGGCTCTATAGTTGTCTCAGTTTTTTTTGCTTTCTCGCGGATCTTCTCTTCCTTAGCTTTTGTTTCTGATACAATATCATCAAGCTCTTTTTTCTTATGCTCAAGGTCAGCGGATTTATCTTTCAGAATCTCGTTTGCCTCATTAATCTGCTCTTTAATTGCACTTTGCTCCTGCTCAAACTCACGAATATGCTTTTCAGAAAGAGCAATCTCGAGTGTCTCATACTCAATTTCTTTGGAGAGGTGATCATACTCTTTACTGTTCCTCACATTATCGAGCTGTTTGTTATACTTCTCAATTTTTGCCTTGCTGGTTTCAATCTTTCCTTTCTGAAGTTTTGTATTTTCATCAAGCTGCTTCATTTCAAGCTGAAAATTGTTGATACGAGTACCCAACCCGGCTATTTCATCGTCAAGGTCGGCTACTTCAAGTGGCAATTCTCCTCGCAATGTTTTTATACGGTCAATTTCTGATAAATAGGATTGCAGCTTAAAGAGTGATTTTAATTTATCTTCTACTGACACTTCCTGCTCTGCTTTTGCTTTTTTTGTAGCCATAATGTGAATGTTTATTGATTGGTTTATTAATTATTCTATCTAACAAAAAATGCAGTAATTATACGAACTTTCTGAGGATCGTTATATTACCACATTTAACTGTAACCGCGGGAACTAGTCAGACCACTTGTTGTTACAGGTATTTAACGGGATTCGAATCGAATGCCGATTTATGTATCGCAAAGGTAGGAAATTTTCCCGAAATCACATCAAAAAAGATCTCTTTTGTGCAAATTTCAGATTCGTAATGGCCTACTATTGCCAGTAATATTCGATCCTCTACATCGTAAAAGTCGTTGTATTTTGCTTCACCTGTAACAAATGCATCTGCACCATAAGAAATTGCCTTAGGTATCAAAAAAGCACCGGATCCTCCGCATATTGCTACGTCTCTGATTTCCTTGCCCTGTATTTTGGAGTGGCGTATAGTTGGCAAATTAAAAATATCTTTAAGTAAGTAGAGAAACTCCTGCTCAGGCATAGGTTCCGGGAGTACTCCCACTACTCCACTGCCATGTCGTGTCCACTCATTATCAATTGGATAAAAATCATACACAGGCTCTTCGTAGGGGTGTACGGCAAGAAGTGCTCGAAGTACTTCATCTCTTTTCATAACCGGCAAAACTGTCTCTATTCTCACCTCTGTCTCAATATGCAACTCATCAATCTCTCCCACATGAGGGTTAGATCCTTTTCCTGCACGGAAGGTACCTTCACCGATAAGATTATAACTGCAACTGTCGTAATTGCCGATATAACCGGCACCTGCGTTAAATAAAGCATTCCTAACACTTTCAGCATGCTGCAGGGGTACTGTGGTCACAAACTTCAATAGTGATTTTTCTTTAGGTTGAAGTATTTTAACATTCTCTAGTTCCAGCATATCGGCAAGCTTGTAGTTCACGCCTCCTTGTGCATTATCAAGGTTTGTATGTGCCGAATATATAACGATATCATTTTTTATAGCTTTCAGTAAGCAGCGTTCAACATAGTTTTTTCCTGTTAGTGATTTAAATGGTCTGAATGCCAGGGGATGGTGTGAAATTATCAGATTACACCCCAGTGAATTTGCTTCTTCAATAACATTTTCAGTGATGTCTATTGCCAAAAGGGCACCGGTGGCTTCTCTGTTTATATCGCCAACCTGTACTCCACTGTTGTCATAATCTTCCTGAAGTGAAACAGGGGCTAATTGTTCAATAGATTGAATAATCTCTTTTATTCGCATAGCTTTTTATGAATTTTAGAAAATGTTCTGAATATTTGATTAGGTCTTGAAAGTACTGCTACACAAATATAACTGATTTTTTGTACTTTTGTTCTGATTAATATTAATATCCTAAAGATTTATGAAGAAACTGATTTCAACCACAATTATTCTTGTGGCCTTTCTGCAGCTTTCTACAGCTCAGAGAACTAAAGAGGTGATCAACACAAAACTTTTCTCAGATACTCCAATTCTTTTTAATCCAACTGATTACCCTAATGGCGTGGTGGAAAAGGATGATATTACTTATCTGGGTAACGGGCGTATAGCTCTTAAGAGAATTGATATTCCAAAATTCATTAACTTCACAAAAGCAGAAATCAAGGTTTCCCTTGTATCTAATGGCGATCCATGGGACAAATCGGGTTCTTGCTTCGTAATTCCTGCCGGGTCGGGTATAAATATGATAGATATTGCAGCTGACAAGGCTATTTACCCTCAGCAGGACACTATTCGTTACGAACTTCTTAAAGGTATTGTTAAGGGTGAAAATTATAATCCAACGGTTGAACTGATGAGGTTTATGACTCCTTTCGGCGTTGGGCATTTTAGTGATGATGATGATTCTACTTCAGCAAAAAGGCGACCGGTTTATGTTGACGGATGGGCAAAAGAAGTTGTGTGGACTCAAGATATCACTGACTTACTAACTATCCTGGAGAATGGCGCTTATGTTGGTGTGTTTATCGACACATGGACACCTGAGGGATATATTGTTGACGTGGAACTAAAGTTCACAGAGAGTGCACTTGCTTGTGATTCGCAACCCGAAATTCATGTGGAGCCACTTATTAATACTAACTACTATATAGGTCAGAGTCACCCGGATATTTTTTCGCGCCAGGATGTTGTTATCCCGTTTAATATTCCTGTGAATGCTAAAAATGTAAGGCTTAAATATATAGCAACCGGTCACGGTGGGCATTCAGGCGGTGATGAGTTCCACCCTCAAAAGAATATCCTCTCTATTGACGGAAAAGAAATTTTGAATTTTACGCCATGGAGAACCGACTGTGCCTCTTTCCGTCGTTTTAACCCTACCTCAGGTGTATGGTTAAGAACAAGACCTATGGCTTATATTAGTCGTGATGGTAAGCGTGAGGTTAAAGAAATTGAGGAGCCCTTGGCATCATCAGATTTGTCTCGCAGTAACTGGTGCCCCGGTAGTGATGTAACACCAGAAGAGATCAACCTGCAGGGAATCAAATCTGGCAATCATATGCTCACAATCAGTATTCCTGAATCCACTCCCATAACTGACAACAAGCTTAATCACTGGCTTGTATCTGCCTACCTTGTTTGGGAGGAGTGAATATAAATCTGTATAGTCCTGATGAATTACACTTACTCTAAATGTAAATATAATACAGAACTATACACTTTATCATTTATTGACTAACGGTTAAAATGTAAGACAGATGTACGATCAGTCACTGTCTTTCAAAATGAGTCGCAGTGAGTTATTCTTCGTAACATAATTCCATGCCCAGTTAATAAAGACAACGAGTTTGTTTCTGACGCTAAGTATAAGCATCAGGTGCAGAAACATCCAGACGAGCCAAGCAATGTAGCCCTTAAATTTTATAAATGGAAGGTCTACAACTGCTTTATTTCTGCCGATTGTAGCCATAGTTCCTAGATTACGGTACTCGTACGGTTTCAGCTGCTTATTATCTTTCTCCAATCGCATCAAATTACGTGCAAGGTTTTTCCCCTGGCCAATGGCTACGTTTGCCAGCTGCGGGTGACCCTTGGGGTATTTTTCGGTTTCCATATACGCCACATCTCCTATTGCATATACATCGGATAGACCTTCAACCTTATTGAATCTGTTCACTTTTATGCGACCGTTACGGAGAACTGACTCTACAGGAATACCGTCAATAGCGTTTCCGGTGACCCCTGCTGACCAGATCACATTTTTTGTTGGTATCTGTTCTCCGTTATTTAATGTAACCAATTCACCATTGTAATCAGTTACTAAAGTTCCGGTTTTGACAATCACTCCCATCTTCTGTAACTGTTTTTGAGAGTATTCCTGAGCAAAAGGGCTCATATTGGCCAGAGTGTGAGTTCCACCTTCCAGAAGATAAACATTTACTTTGTCTTTATTTATATTGGGATAGTCCTTGGGAAGTATTTCTTTAGTCATCTCTGCAAAAGCACCAGCAAGTTCAACACCTGTAGCACCACCTCCAACGATAACGATATTATAAAGTCCATCTTTATTTTCGACGTAAAGTAACTCCTCAAAATTGTGCAAAATCTCGTTGCGTACATTAATAGACTGGTATGTAGATTTTAGCCCAAGTGCATTCTCTTCTATCTCACTGTTACCATAATAATTTGTACGTGTACCGGTAGAAATCACCAGATAATCGTAGTTAAATCTGCCAATGGATGTCACAACATACTTTTCGTCATCATTAACTGAAATTACCGATGCCATCCTAATTCGTACATCTCTTCTTTTTTGGAATATTTTTCTGATGGGGAAAGATACTGTAGATGGCTCAATCTGTGAAGCTGCCACTTGATAAAATAGTGGTGGAAATTGATGATGATTGACCTTGTCAATAACAATTATATCAAACTTGTTCTTTTCCAGATGATTTACGAATTGCAAACCTCCAAACCCGCATCCTGCAACAACAATCTTTTTTTTCATAACCTATTGTAGAGTAAAGTTATGGTTACAACGCCTGAAACGAGATATTGTTCCATGAAAAAAGCGCTACGATCACTCGCGGCGCTTTCCTTAATGTTTAACATTTTAAAAATCACAGCTTCACTGCAGATACCACATCGACTGAGGTTTTAGGTCTCCGTCTGATTGACGTTGCACCCACAGTGTTTATCTTAGATATCAAGCTTTTTCTTCAGTAGAAGCTTCTGTTTGGTTATCTTCGACTACTTTATCGTCCTTAACCTCACTTTTTACTTCCTCTTTAGTATTGCTTGATTCAGTTTCTGCTTTTTTGTCTTTTACTTCTTCAGTTGTTTTCACTTCAGCTTTTGTATCTGCTTCCTCTTTGGTTTCGGTTTTTGCCACCTTTTTAGCATCTTTAGCCTTAGCTTCAGTTTTCTTAGCTTTCTTGGTTTCTTTTACCTCCTTGGATTCTTCAGATTTCACAACTCCTTCAGCGTTTACTCCTGCTTCTGTAGCTGCGCTAGTGCCTTTGCCTCTGCGTGAACGACGTGTTTTAGCTTTCTTAGCAGTTGCATCGCTTAGCATGTTTTCATTAAAGTCTACCAGTTCGATGAAACACATTGCAGCGTTATCACCAAGTCTGTTTCCTGTTTTAATGATTCTGGTGTATCCACCCGGGCGATCTCCCACTTTTTGTGAAACAGTCTGAAACAACTCTGTTACAGCGTATTTGTTTTGCAGTTTGCTGAAAACGTTACGTCTTGAAGTAGTTGAATCTTCTTTACTCACAGTAATTAACGGTTCCACAAACTTTCTTAATTCTTTAGCTTTTGGAACTGTAGTAAAAATACGTTTATGCATTATAAGCGAAGTTGCCATATTAGACAACATTGCTGAACGGTGTGCAGTCTTACGCCCTAAATGATTATTTTTCTTTCTATGTCTCATTGTAGTAACTAGTCTTTATCTAATTTGTATTTCGAGATATCCATACCAAAAGTAAGATTCAGTCCGTCGAGCAGTTCCTCTAGCTCGGTCAGTGATTTCTTACCAAAGTTACGGAATTTAAGCAGATCGTTCTTGTTGTGCTGAACCAATTGTCCCAGGTTTTCCACATCAGCAGCTTTTAAGCAATTAAGAGCTCTGACTGAAAGATTAAGATCAGACAACTTACGTTTCAACAGTTGACGCATATGAAGCACCTCTTCGTCGAACTCTTCGATACCCTCTGCATCTGTAGTTTCCAGCATAATCTTATTATCGTCGGAGAACAATACAAAATGTTGAATAAGTATCTTTGCAGCTTCTTTTAATGCTTCTTTAGGTGCTATTGAACCATCTGTAACTATTTCAATAACCAGTTTTTCGTAGTCAGTCTTCTGTTCAATTCGATAATCTTCGATTTCGTATCTTACGTTACGTATCGGTGTAAAGATTGAATCGACTGCGATTGCTTGAACATCATCTGTAGCAAGCATTTCGCGATTTTCGTCAGCTGAGACATAACCCCTTCCCTTGTTTATTGTCAGCTCCAGGCGTATTTCGGCCTTTTTGCTCATGCGACAAATCTCCAATTCGGGATTAAGAACTTCGAAACCGGTCAGTAATTTACCAATATCTCCGGCTTTAAACACTTCCGTTCCCGAAATAGCGATGCTCACTTTTTCTGTTTCGAACTCTTCCACTATCCTTTTGAACCTTACCTTTTTCAGATTCAAAATGATTCCTGTCACATCTTCTATAACGCCGGGTATGGAAGCAAATTCATGCTCCACTCCGTCTATTTTTACCGAAGTAATCGAGAATCCTTCGAGCGAAGAAAGCAGAATACGGCGTAAGGCGTTGCCTATAGTAATGCCATAACCGGGTTCCAACGGACGGAATTCAAATTTACCGGAGAACGTATCCTCCTGTAACATGATTACTTTATCGGGTTTTTGGAATGCTAATATTGCCATGAAATTATTGTTTAGAATATAATTCTACGATG
>JAQUIZ010000179.1 GCA_028683355.1 Fermentimonas sp. | reverse complement strand
AAGCTCCCGGATGGGTGCTTTACAATCGCATTCTACCCATATAACAGAACAAAAGGTATAGCAATGACTAAACTACAGGTGAGAGATGGATGTAAGTTCAGAAAACAACTCCCAAAAGAGCGATTTGAAATTGATTCTGATAACTACTTTCTATTTGATGATAAACATGGCAATCCGAAAGCATGTTACCGGATACTTATCAGATACATGGGCTTTCCGCACGACAACTTTAAACTACACAAAATAAATTGGCTATGAGCAATAAGAATGGTAATATAGAGATGATTGGCAACTTTGGTAATTACATTGATGATAACAATGTAATCTCATTCCAGATTGGTGCAGGCTTGTCAATGGATGAGTACGATGATAACCACACACGTGTTAAGAAGGATGTGTTCGTCCCTCGATTTCAAGATGTCAATGGTTATAAGGTGGCCAGCCGTGGTAATGACAACAGGAGCTGTGAGCGTATTGAGAGCGATATCAAGAGCAATAGGCTACTACCCAGGCTTATTGATAAGCAGGTCAAGTTCCTATACGGAAAAGGTCTTATGACTTATAAAGAAGAGATAGTAGACAATAAACTAGTACGTGTATGGGAGAAGTTAGACGAGGTCACCAGATGGCTCGAATCGTGGCAGGAAAATGGCATTGAACAGAAATACTCTGAGTTTGCATTCGACTCTATAAAGCGGTTCTACTACTTCAGAGACTTCTTTGTTAAGTTCCGCATGAGTACCGGTAAGGTTATTGGTAAAGCACCCATTGCAGGTCTTGAATTGCTTGAAAATAAGAACTGCAGGCTTGGCACACTCAAGGATGATGTTCTTAAGGAAACAGTGCTATATAACGACTTTAACTACGTGCTTTTCGGAGAATGGAATAAAGGCGGGTCTAAATTCAAAGTATATCCATTATTCAGAGTAAATAAGGTCGATGAATACAATTATGCTGCTATATCGCATCATAAAGAGGGTTCAGTAGGCGATTTTTACGGACTTAACGAAACGCATGAAGGTGTTAAGACGTTCCTTAAAACATCGAACGAAATACCTACTTATATCGATAGTTTTCTCGAAAACTCTCTTGCTGCAAAAATACATGTCATTATACCAAATGCCTGGCTTTCATCTAAGCGTTTGCAGATACAAAATATATGCAAAGAGAATAAACTGCGTCAAAAAGATGAAAAACCTCTTTTAAAATACAATAATATAGAAGTTGGTACTGAATATCGCGAATCTCTCGCTATACAGTTCATGAATGAGGAATTACGCCGTTTATCGGAGTATTTATCTGGATCCAAAAACCAGGGCAAAGCTTATGCAACATTTTCATTTCTTAATGGTAAAGATGGAAATGAGGAGCGTTGGAAAATCGAAACTATCGACCTGAAATATAAAGAGTACATGACTTCACTTATCGACTATGATAAACGTGTAGATGAAGTGCTTATATCGGCCGTAGGTATCGATTCTTCCATATCTGCAGTAAGCAAGCCTGGCATGATCTCTAAATCTGGATCAGATGCTTATTACAACCTTATTATTTACTTGTTAAATCTTACTGCAGATGATGAGAAATGTTCAGAACCATTTAATATAGCTCTGCAGCTCAACTTTCCGGACCTTTACAAACAAGGTTACAGATTTGGCTTCTACCGGGAAATACCGAGCCGTCAGGAAGAAGTAAGTACAGATAATCGATTAAACGAACAGCAATCATGAGTGTAATAAACGATCTATTTAGCAATGTAGCTGAGTTCAGGAAATACGTGCCTGGAATATCGGCCAATATTGAGTTTGCAGAACTAAGCAGCTCTGCAATTAGCGCACGTAAGCAGATAAGTGCAATAATAACTCCAGAACTATGGAAATTGATTAAAGAGGAGGTTACGACAACTGATGCAAAGGAGTATTTACGAAATGCATTCGGTAATCTGATAATGCATAAATCGCTGATTTTTGACATTATTTCAAAAAGGAAAAGCGAAACTGCTGATGTGTATAAGCATGAATTTGAAGCCATGCGCAGGCAGTATATCGACAATTATTACAATGCCATGGATTCACTCATTCAGGAATTGACCGAGAATGAGATTTATTCATCAAAATGGAAGGAAACACACGATTATAAGCTGTTGCAGGAATTGCAGATACAGACAACAGCCGATTTCAACAGTTATTATGGCATCGACTTGAGTTACCTGTTTTTCTTCAGGACCATCCCATTACAGCGTGAAATACTGCTTGACGGACTTGGTGATATGTTTACAGAGGTTTTATCAATAGATCCTGCACGTGCAGATTTGACAGGTAAACTGAAGCTTGCATTATCTCAGCTGGTGGTTGCTCTTGCACTCTCTCGATTTGATATTATCGAACTGCCTGCGACTATCAGGAGCCTTTTCGATGATCAGAAATCATCAAGATCAGCGAGCGATGAGCAAAACAGGGTATTAAGGTTAGCAGCAGATCTGCGGGAAAATGCAAAATCGATAATATCTGCAGTTGAATTGGTGCTATCAGAGCCTGATGAATCACACATCGTGAGTGAAACATCATTTAATCGTCCGGATGATAAAATATACTTAATATGATGAATGATGAATGCGGAAAGGATTGAAATAAAAACTAAGGATAAAACAGTTTCCATCAAAAACAGGTGGGAGCTGCTGAACAGACAGGAATTTATTTATTTGGTGACTCTTATAGCTTTATATGCTATAAAAAACATATCCAAATCAGATTTAAAACTGTTTTACGTATGTAATGCCATGGGTCTGGATCCGGTTAAAGTGAAAGATGAAGATGGCCTGAACAACCTCATTATTATATCTGAGCAGATTGACTTTATTTTCGATAAAGATGATAAACTTAATATTTGCTTCCTTGCACAGCTTTTACCTCAATTGAAAATTGGCCGTAAAAAATACACCGGATACATTGTCAATACAGACTACAGCACACTCACATGTTCGCTCACTGCAGCTCAATTTGTAGATGCCTGGGAACTTATAAAATCGAAGTCAGATAAATTACCACTTCTGGCCAGTATTTTATATAGCAGTATGCCATATTCGAGCGCAAAAGCACATGAGCAAGCCAAAGTATTTGAAAAAGTGGATCCAATAATGCTGCAGGCTATTTCGTTTAACTTTCAGGGCCTTGTTAATTTCCTGTTCACTAAAACACACTTTAGCTTGCTATCAAGCGGCAAAACAAACGATATACCGGAGATCTCAACGGGTATGCAGGAAACCATGTACAACCTAAGTGTCGATGGTATGGGAGATGTAAACAGCGTTAAGCAAATGCCGGTGATTGAATTCCTAACCATTCTCAGGAAAAAATTGATTGAAAGTGTGCAGGCAATGCATAAATCGGGCATTGACATGCTTAAAATTATAAATGCTACCGGACTCGATTCACAAACAATAAAAAAGATGCTATGATACCTAAGAACATTATTACAGAGCTTTTCATGTACTTTGCACGCTTTCCAAAGCGTGAAGGCATTTATCCGCTATTCAACATTGGAGAATCGACTATACCGGGCTACAATGAGCTTAAAACGCAAGTAGACAACCTTACTGAACACTCATTGGTGGATATAGACAACTACATCTTTGCAGCAAACTTAGAGGCTGTAAAAGCAAGAGTAAACAACATTGCAGCCGGTGAAAATTACCTGTTTGTTGATTTTGGCGAAATAGATTTTGATATCGACCAGCGCAACCGGCACATCGATTCAGCTGCGCTTGCAATATCAGTTGCTTACAGAATGAACAGCTTCAGTGCTGATACCATTGAGCAATCGCTTGTATTTGCTCATTCATTTGATAAGCTAGTTGCTATCCGCAATAAAATAATTGAAGAACA
Source organism: Fermentimonas sp. (assembly GCA_028683355.1). GTDB lineage: Bacteria > Bacteroidota > Bacteroidia > Bacteroidales > Dysgonomonadaceae > Proteiniphilum. The sequence goes on along the minus strand of JAQUIZ010000179.1, from coordinate 564 downwards.
AGAGTGTCAAAGGTGGCTTAAACTTATTTCTGACAATCACCGCTTCGTTCCATTAGTTTCAAAAGACTTAAGCAGTCTTGGCTGGACAATGATGTTTGACCGGGAGGGTTACGATACTCTTGGAGCAAAACAGATCTAAATGTCCTGTTTGAAAGAGCAATGACTAACCTTGGCAGAAGAGACTTACCTTTTAGTAAAAACTAACATATTAATAACACTATTATTTTAAGCTCCGATATTCCGGAGCTTTTTTTGTGCATATTATAAATATATGTTAACTTGCAAACTCAAAAATTCAAATACCTGCATTGTTTAAAATAAATTAAAAACCCTATGAATCAAACAGTTAGAAATTTTATTGAATTTAATGAGAAAAACATCCTTTTTGTACGAGTAAACGGCAAATATTGGATAAGCATTAAGTCTGTATGTGAAGCACTTAATGTAGATTATATTGCACAATTTAAGAACGTACAAGCAGATCCAATACTTGGACCTGCATTGTCCAATCAGACAATGCAGGTACCCGGTGATCAAGCTAGAAATATGGCTTGTTTGCCTGAA
>JAQUIZ010000053.1 GCA_028683355.1 Fermentimonas sp. | reverse complement strand
CGATAAGCTGTAAAAAAGGGAGTTTTCTGAGTTTTAAGATCAGAAAGTTGCCCTTCAACAATTAGATCTGGAACAGTTGGATCTGTTTCTTTTTTTGGATTTATTTGAGCATCAAGATTGAACTCAGGGCAGATATTTTCTACAAAATATCTTTCTCCCATTTCTCCATATTTGTACCACCATTCCCGATCTTCAGTATCGTGCATCACTCTGACTGCTCCTGTAAACCAGTCACCTCATGTGCAAATTCAGGTTTGATTACGCACTTTGCAGTATAAGCTAAGAAAGGTAGCTTATGGGCTTCAGCATACTCTTCTGCTGCATCAAGCTCTTTACCTACTGCTTCTTTCATAGCTTCAAATGAAGGAAATGCCCTACCTGGACATACATCTGGGTTTGGCGTATAGACTTGATCATATTTGATCACAATTTCAGTATCATCAATAGCGCCTGTCATTAAGCCACCTCCTCAAACTCAGCATCAATATACTCAGTTTCGTCCATATCAACACGCATAACATATTCTGGATCAATAATTTCTGGAGCCTCAACGTCCATCTCTTCCATAGTAACCAGACCACTAATTGCGAACTGCCTTTTCAGTGCAAAAGCTTCAGCACATTTACAGATCATTGCGCTTACGTACTTTTTCCAGGGCCCTGTATTTCCTTGATATTCACAAAGATCAGCATAAGCAATTACAGGCCTTCTACCTTTTCGATATACAATGGCCCAGCCACCAATTACAGGGCCGCGCTCTCCCTTGCCAAACTTATGTTTTACTGTGTCATTCTCCAGATCAATTTCGAAGTCATCATTTGCCCTGACTGCCATTGATCTAATTCCTTCAAAATCTTTATGACTTTGAGCAACTTTAAGATAACCATCCCTTGATGTGAGTATGGTTTTCATGTTGCCAGGAATGAAGAAAATTTCCTTCAAGAAAGGATCAAGTTTATACTTGGTTGCTAAGTAAATAAACATCTCAAATTCAGCTTGAGATGCCCCTTTAGCCACAGTAACTTTCATGGCCTCAATTTGCCTTTCTGTGAAGTAAAAACCTGATTTCTTAGCAGTAGGGGCTAACGCTTTTTCTGTTGTTACAAGCTTAGTTTCAGGCTCCTTGTGATCAACTTCCTTCGCATTGACTGGAGTTGGCTTTATAGCAGGTTTTACTGGTTCCGTGTGTTTTACTGGCTCAGAACTTTTATGTGTCTTAACTTCAGGATTTGCGACAACCTCAGTTCCAATTTCCATTTTTATAATGTTATAGTCTCGAATAAAAGTACCAGCAATTTTTTCAGCCTCTTTAGTAAAACTGTTTCTTGTAACTCTTTCTCCAGATTCAGTTTCACCTGCCCATACCATAGATGGTTTCTTTGTGTGGATTAAAAGATAGATCCCATCAGTACAGAGATATCTATACTGTGTAATATCATCCTCATCAAGTTGTTCAATATTGTATTTGTAAGGTTCATTTTGCAATGCTTCAATAATAGGGTGTATAGGCATGTTTAAACTCCTCATACTGGTAATTTGATGTTTTGTAAGTACTTAATTATAAATTCTCTTTTCATAGCGTTTAAATTAATTTCACCATACATAATGGCCTCGTCAGCCATCATTTTCTCAGTAACTGCTTCCGTATATTCTGAATCAAGCTGAAGCTTTTCCTGTACAGCGATCCTCCTGAGTTCAGCATTTGAAAGCTCAGGATTTTTATCTTTCTTATATTCAAGTTCAACTTTCTTTATCATACTATTTGTCAAAGATTCAATAGTAAGGGCCATCATTATGGAACGCTGTCTGTATGGTACTAAGTTCATTTCTAATTTTTTTATATCATCCATAGCATCAGTCCTCAAACCACTGTTTCCCCCACATCTTATATGCAAGGCTCCTTAGCTTCTCTTTGTTTGCCCTTTCAAAGAGAGCTTCACAGAATTCAGCCTGCTGTCCGAGACCTCTTGCAGTAATTATCTCCTCAGCCGATACACTTACCATACCACTTCCACAGCAGCCATCATCCAGGTATCTTCCCAGGAAATATGCATTAGCATCAAGGAGCTCTTTTATTTTAGGCTCGTCTGGATAAGCTTGAAGTACAACTTTCCTAAACTCTTCTGAATAAATTACATTTTCTCTAACTTTTCGCATCATCTGCATTAACTCCGTAACTAGAAGTGACCTCTTAGAGGCCACACATTTGGTTATTCGATTCCAGTAACAGTCTCTGAGACTGAAATCTTCGCTGTTAAAAATGTCGGAATTTCCCTTTGGAATATTTCCGAAAACTGCGGAGACTCTGAAATGAATACATCAAATGATCCTTGTTTGACAGACACAAGTTTTCTTTCCTGAAGCAATTTTATTGCAGCATAGGCATAGAGTTCAAGTGCTTCAGCAGGAAGATCACCGAGCTGTTCCATAGCCAAATCAAGATCGCTTTGTGTAGACATTTCGTTGTTCACCTGGTTTATTTTTTACTAATTATTATACTTTCAATATCTATATTATTGTCTCCGAACACATTAAGCTTTAGTTTCTGGAGTACTTCTTTGGCGCTTGTGCCCTCAATATCAACAGTACCTGTAAATTCAACATGATATGTATTCATCCATTTTCCTCCTTTTTCTGTAATCCTCCATTCAAGTTCAGCTTCTCTTACCTCTCTATAAACTGATAAAGCATCGTGAGTATCGCGGGGGAACTCACCTAAGCGTACTCTTTCTTCATATAATTCTTGTAAAGTAAGATCTTCATAGCCGAACATTATACCACCTTAAATATTTGAACTTGAACCAAAATGATATTTTCCGTGCAATAGCAGGTTCTCAGCTTCATTTTTAACTTTTGAATTATATCTTGGAACATAACGCTCTTCCCCTGAGTCTAAGAATCTCTGTAGTGAAGGGCCAGGTATTGTATCAGTACCTTTAATCCACCTAAGAACCTTAGGCTTTCCTTTGTGATCTTTTCCATAAACAGGAATTAAATTTCTCCAAGGGAAATCTGTTCTTATTAATTCATACTCAAACCGAGGAAGTGCGTAACCCTCTTCATGAAGAAACTGTTCCATTGGTCTTGGGGGATACTTTAATAAAACCTTCTCTCGATAATGATCAATTTTGATCACCACACAATTGGGTGAAACTGTCTTCTGATGTTCTTTTATAAAATCAAAAATACTTTGTTTTCGTTTTTCTTGCACTGGATCACCTCGCTACGCATATCGATTTTGGGCGCAACTGTATATATGAATTAAAACTATAAATAAGTTTCCACTTTCAGTGGAAAAAGCTATTTATAGTTTCATACTGAAGTAATACTACATGTCAACTAAAACGGAACCTGCCGTGACAAGAAAAACTGATCTCACGGAATCGATAAAGGTGAGCCCTTATGTTAAACAATTACTTGAAGACATCAAGTGTGAAGAAGGGCACACTTCAATGGATTCCGTTATCAGAACATTGTTATTAGTTAGAGTTGCACTCATAAGGCTGTTCCCTAAAGGCTTTATGAATTTAAAGGAGGCAAAACAAAATGGATGAAATGCTAGTGGCCGCGCTTATTCTACGGATTTCAATTGAAAAAGGTTGGAGTATTCAACCTGATCAGAAAAAACGTAAAGCTCTCTTTAAAACAATGGCAAAAAAAGCAAAGGAAAATATAATCATATGTCCATGTAAAGCCTTTGTGGAAGGTTTAATTCCTATTGCTGATGTTGCTTGTCCTTGTGCGGAAGCTGAAGAAGATATAAAAAATGACGGTAGTTGTCATTGTGGTATGTTTTGTGTTAAAAAACCTCAATATGGAAAATATGCTACTCCTATCATTGCCTGTTCAGCTAAACCTGGGATATGTCATACAGGCGGCGACTGCGAAGACTGTGAGTTCAAGGACAAATACGAAGCAAATAAACGTTTATTTGAGCTTGTAAAAAACTGTGAATGCCGCAACTCCTGTGGTATTTGTTGTGTGTCTTGTGAAGAATGTAAAGGATCTGAATGCGAAAGTATAATTTATGCTTTGCAACACAAATCTTGAGGTGTTTATGGTAGAACCTGAAACTGATTTTGAATATGCAATTATGGACTTTTGTGCCGAACTTGGTCATATGCTCATAGAAAAAAATCGGAAATATGGAGATTCTTTCAGAAATCTAAGGAAGGATGCTGCTCATGATTTAGAAAATCCAAGGATTCCACTCTGGCTGCATATGAAAGAGAAGTTGAGCAGATATATGGAAAATCATCCAGATGATGAGGAAGATATCTGCAAAGATGGTGCAGGCTATTGGTGCCTTGAGGCGATATGCTCCAGATTTGATGATCACGGTGATCAACTCACAGGATGTGCGGAAGACATCTCTTCAACAACCTAAAGTTATATATACTAAAACGAATAATCACTACCTACAGAATTTAAATGGAGATGAATTTAAAATGAGAAATTTTATTCTTAGAAATGATGACGGTACAGAAAGAGGAATTTTCACAGGTAAGCAGCCCAGACAGGCTGCATTAAAAGTTGCAAACAGAAGTCTAGGTACAAAAGATACTCCTGTAACAATTAAGCTCAGGGAAAGAGGTACAAAGAAGGTTCATATTTTCCTGGCCTGGAGAGAGTTTGTTGACGCTCCTGCTAAGAGACCTGATTGGCTGCCTGCCAAAATCTATAAGCCTTTTGTAAAGAAGGAACGTATTGAAACTCTTGCATAAATTTCCCCCAACAACCTCCTTAATTTTTTATTTTTCGAGCTTCACCAAGCTCACCTATTTTTTTAAATTTTCTTTGAAGGGATTGCTTTGGAAAAACACGAAACTGTTAAAATTTTTCATAATACCAATCTTGATGAGTTGAACTCCGAGATTTGGTATACAGTGGATGAAGAAGGACAACCGCTTGTCTTTGGAGACGCTAACGAAAAAAAATATGCTAAATGGTTAACATCAAACGTTGTGATCGAAGGAGAAGCTCTAGAGAAACTTAGAAAAGGGATAATGCCTGTAGGCTGGCTGTTTCGTGGAGAAATGGTCAAGGGATATATTGAACAGTTCGATGATGAGGAAATGTGGAAAGGTTTTGAATATACTTATGCTGAACGTTTGCTCAAGTATGAAATTCCTAATCCTGACTATCCGGAAACAGTTAGAGGAATGCTGTGGTACATCCTTACTCACTTTAATGTTCCTCCAAAATCAGTAAGAGTAAACCAACTAAAGCATATGAGGGAACAGCTTAAAGAAGCTTTTGATCTAGGTATTCAATCAACCAGGATCGTAGCTGATCTAGGGCAGCCTCATATTGATTGGGAAATAAACGATATTCCTTGTCTTCGACAAATCCAAGTGTTGCCTCTTCCTGGGAGAAAAGTTGAAGTTCATTTCCTATTTAGATCGCATGATTATGGAAATGGCTACGGCGCAAACATGGCTATGTTGATCAATGCTATTAATAGGCATGTGGTTGCACCTGCTGGGGGCTTGATCACTAAAGTTGTACTTACTTCTTGGGTTGCACATCTCTATGATAATGACGCGAGTATGTTCAAGCCTATTGTTGAAGAATATAAAAAGAAGAAGTTTGCCAAGGATATGCGCGCAAGCATAATAAATAACTTAAATAAATCTAAGGAGAAAGGAACATGAATTATATCCCTGTTACTGCCTATGAAAGAAAAAGAGCAGAGTGGCAATGCTTTCTAAGTGAACAACAATACCGAGAAGAACATAAACAGTGGAGTCCTGGTGATTTTTTACTAAATAATTTTAAAATCTGAGGTAATATGGCCGCCAGGATCACCTTAAAGTCTGCGTTATCTGATATTATTTCAGGATTGTCAACACTGGATGAAGAGTCTTGTGAAGATAGATTTAAAGTTAGAAATAAAATTTGGAGAAGAGCTGGATGGATTTATGAAAATGCGATAGATATAAGAGTTGAAGTCGCAAACAATGAAAAGAAAAAATACACATCAAAAGAGATCAGTTTCGATACAATCCCTATGCGTACTAAAGCTGAAACAGGTGAAAGACAAACTGCTGATTATGTTTTTTATTGGAAGTTCAAGTTTGAACCTGAAGAAGCTTTTAGAAAAATGGGAATTTGTTTCGAAAGAAAAGAAGTAAAAGATTTTCATGGAACAATTATTCAAAACTATGAAAGGTTTGACAGAGAAATTGATAGATTCCTGCAAGATCCCAAAACTAAAATGATGCTTATATTAATTGAAGGAAGTTTACAAGAAACTTTAGCATATATTCCCCCAAAAATATATTCCGGAGATGCAGTTAAGGGAATGATATCTTCAAAACTTGGAGCTATTGCAAGTATCGAAGCACGAGGGGTTCATGTTTGCTTTAAGAGTTCAAGAACGCAAGCAGCAAATTCTATGAAAAAATCTGTAGAACATTTCTGGGAAAAAAATATTGAATTTGTTCTAAGAAATGAACTAAAGGAGATAGAAGAGCATGGAATTGGAACAAAGTATACAGAATTTATCAGTGTGTCTAGAGATGATGGTACTAGTGCAAAACCTGCAAAGCAGCCCACAAAAAAACGCAGTAATGTTAAATCTGGCAGAACTTATAGACCAAGAAGCAGTAAAACTAAAAAATAAATGTGAGAAAGTGGTTTTATGAATTTCAATTGGCATACTAGAATTAGTCTACTCATAGTAACAGCTTTTGCTGTTTATTTTGAGTACACTGCAATCCTAGTTCCAATTGAAATTATTGCATTCTGGTTTATGGGATACTTTAACACAGTATATGCTTCCCCAGATATCGATCATAAAAAATCTAAGCCTACGCAAAACCTGGGTGCAGTAGGATGGGTAACATCAAGAACCTTTAAGCATAGGGGCTTGCTGCATAATCCCTGGTTTTGGACTTTATTTTATGCTTTCATCGGATATTATATTTATAATGAATATGCCTATGAAGCATGGTATTTAACAGGAGGACTAATTGCAATATACACGCATCTGATATTGGATTTCATTTCAACTAAATATAAGAGAACTAGAACAAAAATAAAACGTTCTCTTCACTTTTAATTTCTTTTTTTAATAGTTAATAACTACCTTCACGCCAAGCTGTTCTATTTCAGTTGCTGCTTGCATAAATGTTTCTACATCACCAAATATAGCTAAAGTCATTGACTCCGAGTTAAAGTCAATCCAGCCTATAGGTCTGGTGAATAGGTACACAAAGTACTGCAACACGCTGTTTTTGAATTTTCTTTTATACATATTTGTACTTAACTCATCCTGCCAAACATCAAAATATTTGTTTAGGATATCAACACTAGATTTATATAAGTTCGGTTTAAACTGCTTGATTTCAACCATAGTATACTGTATCATCTATCAAATATATAAAAAGAACTATTCCAGAATAAAGGCCTTTTTATCCAGAAAACTATAAATACTATCATGAGTATAGTATGAACTACAGCCTATTAAGGAGATTAACAATAATGGGAAGGAAACGAAAGTATCAGATAACACGATTTAAACCAAATACACCTGGAACTGTATCACATGAGAGAAAAACACTAGTTGCAGAAGTATTTGGGGAAGTAAATGCGTCAGGAGATATCTACATTGGTAAAGACTTAGCTAAGTATAAAACAGTAACATATGTCTTTAATAAAGAGGAGATCGAAAGTGGAAACAAAGTTGAACAAACCGGAAAACAAAGTGTTACTCGAAAGAAAGAAAAACGAACTAAACAGACTGATCGAACAAAAAGCTGAACTTTCTGTTAGGATAATTGAATTACAGCATCAGGCGATTTACCTAAGTATGGAAAGAGCTAGTGTGATTTCAAAAATAAACCAGATTATTCTGGAGCTAAATAATGGAACTGAATTACGACAAGGTAACTGTGTCTGAATTACAAAAACGTGTAACTGAAGCTGAAATAAGAAAAGGACACATTGGGGATGATATTAAAACAAAATGTTTTCTCTTAATGGAAGAAGTTGGAGAAATGGTTAAAGCTATTCGAATATTGCTTGGAATGAAAATTCATTCTAAAACTGCAAAACATGATCTGGAGGATGAAATAGGAGATGTTTTTTTCTTACTAATTGCAATTGCAAATCGCGCAGGTATTCATCCTGCAAAGGCATTGATCTCGAAAATAGAAAAAGATGACTTAAAAGTATACAAAAATGCAAATGCAAAAGACTAAATTTCTAAAGGCCACTGCAACATCAACTTGGGCATCTTTAAGAATTGTGAAACTTCCCGCAAAGGAATTCCCTAATGCATCAGATGCTGAGTAATTGTATGATCCGGCTGGTAAGGTAATTGTGGCTTTTCCGTCTGTATCAGTTGTCAAAGGTTCTGCAACTCCTTCAATGGTAATCGAAGCTCCACCATCGATGTTTCCGTCTATTGTTGATAGAAAATTTGCTTGACCAGTTGCAGTTGTTTGCCCGAAAAATAGCCTTTCTGCATAGACAAAAGAAATGGTCGAAGTATTAAAGCTTAGTGATTATTATGCCCCCACAAATAATCGATATGCATCATGTGGACTTCAATCGAAGAAAACATGTTCGGATAGACAGAAAATCAAAATGGGGAAATCCATATAAATTGGAAGATCCCAACGATGATGATGCTCGTATTGAGGTCTTATGGAAATATACGCTCTACCTACTGCGTAATGAAAAACTTCTCAATAATGTACCTCTCCTTGAAGGTAAAACATTGGCCTGTTGGTGTTATCCAAAAAATAAATGTCATGGAGAGATCCTCTGGTACCTGGCTAACAATCAAGATTTAATCGCCAGAGCAGGAAAAGCGTGTACTGATAAGGAAGCTATAGCAGAATTGGTGTTTGAAGGCTTAGGCTGGAAGCATAAAAAGAGTCACATACAAACAACGCTGTTTTAAACGAGGTAGATCAAAAATGATTTATAAAGACCTGACCAAGTACGAATCTAAAGTAATAAACACTTTAGGTGAAAACTTAATGTATTTGGGAGAACTCGAAGAAGCAACTGAAATTGAATATAATATACTAAAACGAGTGATAAAAGAGCTTACTGCTATAAATATAATTAGCGTAGAACCTTTCAAAGGTAGAACTTTATATAAGCTTACTGATGCTGGTAAAGACTTAATAAAACAAAGACTTGAAGCTATGAAAGCTAACAACGGTGATACTTTCAATCAGCCAGTATACTTACATGGAACACGTTTTAAAGATGCTCAGGAAGCACGAGAACACGTTGAAAGAATCCTTCAGTTTTATAGTGACGGTGACCTGCTATCCCCAAAAGATTTTGAAATAATTCAGTCATGTCTAATATTCACAGATAATGGGAGAGACTTATTAAATATTGGAGTACTAAATATCCAAGTTAATATCGAGAATGGTAGCTACTTCTTAAAAGTAGTTACGGATACTGATGATTATGATATAATTCCATTAGCTCGATTACTTGGGGAACGCAAAACCTACTTCCACAAAAAGGATGTAAAAAAAGCTTTCTTTAACGCTATCGATATTAAACCTCCCAAAGGCTTCACTATACACAATAATCCCCCATTCTTTGGAGATTTATTTAAATTATTCATAAGAAAGCACAAGGTAACAATAGATCAAGTAAAAATAAAAAGAATTAACAATAAAGAAGAGCTGCTTGATTATGATTTAAAGGAGCAATGGCTTCAGTATTACAGTACGTATTCTAATGTAGTACTCATTCCAGACTCTGAAATACTAGAAATCCAAAAAGAAGGCCGAATAAATAAGTTAAATAGAAAATTGGCTAAATTCGGAGTTTAAAAATGGACACAATTTTAAAAAAATATAGGCAGCATGCGCTGCTAATTAATAATGCAGGAGGCAAGCTCTACATCGTAGGAGGTGCGGTAAGGGATTTTGTTATGCGAAGACCTATACATGATGTTGATCTTTGTGTAACAGGCCTTACAATCGAACAATTCAAAAACATATTTCCCAATGCAAGACTTCAAGGAAAACAATTTCCAGTATTTGTAGTGGATGCTGCTGAAATTGCATTTGCCAGGACGGAAAAGAAAACTGGAATAGGCTATACAGGATTTGAAATAAACGCCAATCCTGGGATAACTATTGAAGAAGATCTTCTTAGAAGAGATCTAACTTTTAATGCAATGGCAGTTGATATTCTCACACATGAACTTATAGACCCTTACGGAGGCACTGATGACATTGCAGACAAACTTGTTAGACCTACATCTGAAGCCTTCCTAGAAGATCCTGTACGAGCTCTTAGAGCCGCTAGGTTTGCTGCTGAGTTTGACTTTAAGCCAACTGCACGTATCTACAAATACATATATCTGCTAAAACCTGAGATCCTAACAATCAATGAAAACTTAAAATTTAAAGAATTTAAAAGAGCTATGGAAGGGAAAGCACCCTGGACTTTCTTTGAAACTCTAAAAACCTCAGATGTACTTGATGTCGCATTTCCTGAACTCAGTGCACTTGACGGAATGCAACAACTAAACCATTATGATGGGGATGCCTGGGAACATACGATAGCGGTTTTAAAAACCTGCTGTAAATTGACAAATAATTTCTACGATAGAGTTGCGGCACTTTACCATGACACAGGAAAAGGAAATACTCCTGAAGACATACTTCCCCATCACAATGGGCATGAACTTAGGAGTTGCGACATAATTGAAGAATTAACTTGGATGCCAAAAGATTTAAGAAAGTATGCAAAGGCAATTGCATTTGATCATATGCGAGCTCACAAATATGATGAAATGAAACGAGGCAGCAGAGTAAGAATGCTGCTAAGAATAAATAAAACATGTAGAGGACTTGAAGGGTTTAGTAATGTTGTGTATGCAGACAGACCTACTGATGAAACTATAGCTAATTTAACCAGAATGATTGAAGATATGGCTATAGTAACTTCAATCACAGGAAAAGATATGCCTGAGGACACTCCAAAAGGAGAAGCCTTCGGAATTGCGTTACACGAAAGGAGGTGTAAAGCGCTTGGAATTCAAAGAGTTAATGCAGTTTAATGAAGATTCAATATATTTCATATTCGGACTAGCCCGCCCTAAAAATAATATTGGACTGGACAAAGATCAAAGAGTGTTTATAAGAGTGCCAGTTCGAGAGGAAAAAGACCTTGATCGTAAAATAGCTGAAATGTTTGAAACCTGCGAGCGCATTGGACTTAACATGTATGTTTACATTTCCGTAAACTCCAGGAACACACTCAATGCACTAGATATCATGTCTGATAAGCTTAATGCATACAATAAAGAAGCAAGAAGAGGTAAGAAAACATTTAAAAAGACAGCTAAAGCACTTGATCAGGTATGGTATTCATGTTGCATGAAACCTGAAGCAAGAGGTACAAAATACTTCCTTCTGGATATTGACACTAAAGATCCTGCTACAAGAGAAGTGCTACTTGAAAGAATATTTCCATATACAGGGCCTATACTTGTTGAACAAGAGACCCACAACGGTTATCACTGGATTGTGAGGCCTTTTGATGTTAGAGTTATAAAAAACATTAAAAATGTTGGAATTCAAAAAGATGGTCTTCTGTACCTTGGATGCACTGGATTTGCGGAGGAGTAAAATGGATAAAATTACCTACAACGAAGTTACATTTAAAAATGAAACACACGCTAAAGCAGCAGTATTTCTTGACACTATAGGAGTGGCCTGGGAATACCGTCAGGAATTTTTCATGCTACCAAATGGAATTGAACATATACCTACATTCTGGCTTCCTAGTATGCAAATGTTCTTGGAAGTAGCTGAAAAAACATTTACTGCTTTAGAGTTGGAATCTCTGAAACTTATGGCAACAAGTTTGAGTCCTGAAATATGCTTTGGTGTATTGAAGTTTAATGGACTTCCGGAGTATGATCAAGTTTACGGATACTTTAATACCGCAAGCGGAGTTATTGAAGACAGATACTATTTAATTACAAATAAAAGTAAACGATATCCAATAAATCCTCCAAGGTTTTATATGGAAAGAGTTGGAAACAAGATCTTCCCGCAACGTCTAACTCGTAAAGAATTTGATGATCAAGTTAGAGAGTCAAATAAATTATATAAAAAAGGAATGGCAGCAGCTAAATCATATAAATTTAAAGGAGATGAGTAATATGGTTTTTAAAACCGATTCGTATAATGTAAGTCACTTTGGCATGTATCCCCCAGGCATGACTGAAGCCTCAGGATATGCGGAATGCAGAGCTAACAGTGAATTTGAGAACTTGAGTTTCTTTGGGTTACAGTACATAATCAAAAAAAGACTAATGGAACAAGATCCAGCCAAATTTGACCTGGACTATGCAGAAAAAAGATGGAATTTGCACGGAGAACCTTTTAATCGAAAAGGCTGGGAAAAGATCCAGGATCTTGGATACTGGCCTGTTGAGATCCAAGCTGTCCCTGAAGGTTCCTGGGTACCTAGAGATAATGTATTACTACAGATACGCAGCACTGATCCAGAGTGCGCCTGGCTTCCTACCTGGCTTGAAACTTCATTTGATCAGATATGGTATCCTATAGCTGTAGCTACTAGAGATAAAAGAAATAAGTTCATGCTACGGAAGTATCTTGAAGACACTGGATGTGAGCGCATCCCTGATGTTCTACCTTTCATGCTTCACGACTTTGGATACAGGGGCTGCCCATGTGAGGAAGCTGCGGCAATAGGAGGCGCGGCTCACCTGACCAATTTCATGGGAACTGACACTTTCCCTGCATGTGATTTGATCAGAGACTACTACCATGAAGATATGGCAGGCTTTAGCATTCCTGCAAGTAACCACGCTGTAATTACTTCTTGGGGTAAAGACAATGAAGATGCAGCATTTGAAAACGTGCTGAACAAATATCTGAAACCAGGATCAATAGTAGCTTGCGTAAGTGATTCTTACGATATATTCAGAGCAGTCGATACCTGGGGTACTAAGTTCAAAGACAGAATAGTAAATAGTGGTGGACGTTTAGTTGTACGCCCTGACTCTGGGAATCCAGAAGATGTTGCGCTTGCTTGTATAAATAAACTTATGAAATACTTTGGATACACCGTTACCAGTACTGGACACAAACTTCTTCCAGACTGCATCAGATTAATCTGGGGAGACGGCCTTAATCCAAAAACTATAGATCAAGTGCTATACTTCTTGATGTGCAACGATATTGCAGCAGAAAATATTGCTTTCGGAATGGGATCTGCCATGCTCCAGGAAGTGCGCAGAGACATGGTTTCACTTGCATTTAAGGTCAATGAGAAAGTAGACAATGGTGTAAGATCTCCAATTAATAAAAACCCAGTAACTGGCAGGGGAAAAGCTTCTAAAGCTGGGAGACAGGCCCTTGTAACTTGTGAAGGATATACTTTTTCCATACCTGAAAGTCAATTAGGAGGAAGGAAAAACCTTCTGCGTACTGTCTATAAAGATGGAGACCTTCTTATTGATGAAGACTTCGCAACGATCAGAGAAAGAGCTAACAAAGACGGATTTGATGATTATTATGGGATTGTTTGATACTGACTATAACAATGAAAAGCAATGTGTGTACGAGCGAATGCTACTAACTGAATCTTCAGAAACTCTTAAAGAGTTTCTAAAATTTGAAGATTTAGTTGTGGGAGGGTATTCCAACGCCTTTCCCGATAAAATCGCGTACAAGTGGGAAGACGTCCTAAAAGTTGAAGCAATAGAAAATCAATAATTAAAGGCTTATTAAGCCTTATACTTTTTTCTTTTTTATATATACATATCTATTTACAATGTATATACTTTATATACAAGTTAAGAACATAGTAAGGATCTAGGGGGTAAGTATAAAATGATCCTTGATGTTGAAGTCAAAAAAGAATTCATAAACATTCTGGACAAATCACAAGCATTCCAGATATGTGCATCGGCAGCTAAACCTATGGATTGTAGAAAAACTCAATCTGAGCTAGTCGGTATGTATAGATATTTAAACCAGGGCCATGTTGCTGAATTTAAAATTAGATGCGATAGACTAAACCAATTACTTGATCAGAAAATAGAAGCGTTAGACCCTTCCGTAAAATCTGATTATGAACAATTTTTCAGATTCCTGCAAGAAGGTTCTAATGTAGCTGAAAAAATAATTGAGTTGTCGGAAGATATTGCGCATCTCCTGGAGCATACACATGAAATTGATCAGAGACTTGAAGATAGGTCTTTTGTTCTACTTCAACCACAAACCTCTGAGAAGCCCAAGGTTGAATCAAAACGAAACACCAAAGGAACTACATCAACTAAAGGTAGAAAGTCTAACCGAAGGGCCCATAGGCCCAACGGTAAAACAGCTAATGTTTGGGAATATGTGAATAAGAATATTCCCGCTAAAATGGAAGTTACTGGAAGACAAGTTGCTGAAGCAATGGGTCTTGGAGAAAATGAAATAAAAGCAACATCAGATGCATTAAGACATTTATACACAAGAAAAAAATTACGGAGAAGACTTGAAGCAAACAAATACTATTATTGGAAGCCTAGCTAAGTGCAAGGCTTTCTTTTCTTTTATATTTCCATAATATCTCTAGCTATATCCAGAAAATCTTATATACCATAAGTGCGTAGTATGTATTGCCCATGTGGGTAAGGAGAGTTTGAAACAAATGGTTTACAAAGAATTGTGCTTTGTAGAATATATGTTTGAAGGTAAAAAATTTCAATGGGCTACAATGACTATTGGAAAGAAAAACCCTCTTAAACTTACAATTAATTACACTGCAAGACATTCAACGCCAGAGAACTTCACTTTGTTTATGCACTCTGTTGTTGTTGTGGCAAACCTACGATATGCTGATTTCGATAAAGTATATGGACATATTGAAGATCAGTGTGTAGATTTTTACACGAAAGAAAACGGATTCAATACTGAAATTACTGCTATAAAGGAACAATACCTCTATTGGGCATAAGTGATTAAATGAGATTGAAAATAAAAAAATTTACACTTCAAAAGAAAAGAATAAAAGCACCAATGTATGATCGATATGAACCAGGGGATCTCCCTGAATTTTACGAATGTATGGGATACACAAAAGAAGAGTGGGACGCCATGACAAATCCCGCAAACTACTAAAGGAGATGAGCTTAATGGATGATATGATTTATAAAACTTCAATAGGACAGAAAATAACGCATGTAATTGCAGATATGCATGCTGTAGCTATTGCTAATGACTGTACTGTAAGGACAATGTTCAATGACTATGAACTCATCGTAACCCCTAAGGATGACCCTACAGAACTTCTACATAAATTTACTGTAGAAATGGCTGTAAGAGAGGTTGAATACAGAAAATCACCTGAATATAGGAAACACCAAGAGGAACTTAACCAGCGTAAATCAATTCAAAAAAATAAACTTAACCAGCTTTGTGCACACTATCCTGACTTTAATAACATTGATGCTGTGGTAGAGTGGCTTGAAAAGTTAAGTGAATGCGACTTAATATCACTTAAAGATTCAGGAATTGTATCTATGTTTGAAGTTCATGGATACTTCCCAGGAGTCAATACCTATGAAAACTTTAATGCAAATGACAAAGACAACTTTGGAAGATGGCTTATAGGCCAGGCCCTTGGTTGTATTGAAGATTTCGGAGGCATTCACCCAATTTTTAATGATCATGCAAAACAATGGAGGGAGAGATTTGGAGTATACTGAAAACAATAAACGCTCTGGCCCAGAAGCAAGAAAAAGTAGACGAGTTCATAATACAGTATTTAAAACAAGAAGAGCTAGACTAAAAAGTACAGCTTAACAATTAATTTTTTAGTTTAATTTCCATAATATATCCTGAAATATCCAGATAATTATTTATACAAGAAATACATAATATATTCTACCGTAAGAAGAATAAAGGAGTGTTAGAAAGAAATGATGACAAACCAAGAAATTGAAGAGGCACTTACAGCACTTGCATTACTTGTAAATTCGGACGTTAGCAATACACTAAGATTAACTAAGGGTACTGCTACTATGGGCTTGGCAATAGTACAATATAAAGCTAGAATTGAAACACTAGAAGCTAAACTTGCAGAAGCGCTGTCCAGAATCGAAGTGTTAGAAAACTATGAATCTGGTATTACTATTGAAGAGGCTTAACCTATGATAAATGCAGAATTAAATGACGCAGCTCTGTATGATCTTTTAACAGAAAGAAAAGCAACACTACATTTCTGTGGACAATTATTCACTTTAGTTGTAGTTGGAGAGGTTACATCTGACGTAACCAGAGTTATGTATTGTCCAGCAAATGGAGACTATAAAGAAGAACATATAATGTACATCGGAAAAGCAGAAGTGATTGAACTCTTAAGAATGGGAGTAGTACTGATTAAAGGATTCAGAAACGACACACTCAGAATTGAAGCTAAAAATTAAGGAGATGAAAAAAAAATGACACGTTTTTCTCAAGAATTTAAAACACTTTGGGACACTGAAGTTAAACCGCACATCATAAACAACTGCATTCCAGAATATGCAGCATTAAAAAGTCTACCTCAACTTTCTTCAGAAGATCAGAAGAAAGAAGTTAATAGAATTGCAAGCATGGGATACCACGATTTTATAGGCCAATTGTTTATAGGAGATCTGGTTTGGACTGTTGAACACGCCCTTGCTGATGATAGAATTGATCTCAACTTTACAAACAGTTTTTATCAAGTCTATGGTGTTCTTAATGATGACGACTACTGGCAACATAATTATGCTGGAGATCCTGACGGCCAGGAGACTAAAAACATTGCAAAACTCCGAGACTATATCAACAAACTTGCAGGAATGATTTAATGACTAGATTTAGGATATTTATGATAACTAAATTTGGAGAAAAGAGAACAGTTGATTATGTTGAAGCCTCAGAAATTGGACAACTGAACACAAATGTTGTGTTACTTGAAGATTATGGTAGAGTTACTTATGTAGTCCCAAGCAATTGCGGAGTACAAGAAGAGATAGCAGGAGAAACTGATAAGTCATGAAGCTCAATTATGGCCTTGTAATAAAAACGCTTACTGTGGCTGCAATACTAGGTATCCCATACCTAGTTTTTGTAGGACATATGGAACCAATCAAAGCTTTGTTTAACGCATTTCCTGGGTTATTTATGGCAGGACTGGCTTGGTTGATTTGGAACACGGACAAACGTAAGGCGGTGTAAATAATATAAAACAGTAAAATTTAAGGAGATGTTTGTATGGATTTGAAACAAAAAACAATAGCAGTAATAATTGTAATAGCCCTCATCACTTCGATGAGTGGGTGCCTGGGAGGTTCAGGACAAGCGAAAAACATGAATCACACTGGAAATACAACTTACTACCCTGATGGATATTATGATAGCTATGGATTTTGGCACAGCTATTATCATAATCACTGGTATGACAGATACTTCTATGATGATTACTATGGGTCAAGTTATCCCAGATCATACTCATCAGTAGCTTATGTATCACCCTCAACTAAAAGTTACAAAACAGTAACTGCGGAGAATAACAATATTATAAGGACTACTTCAGATAAATCCGGTAAAACAACATACGTGAAATCAACTACAACAACTACAACTCCAACCACTCAAACCCAGAAAGTTGATCTTAAAAAGACTAGTACTAGTAGTTTAAAATCTCCATCTAAACCAGTATCAAGAACTTATAAATCAAGTTTTAGTAGTTCTAGGAGGAAATAATGATCAAGAAATTAATACTAGTTATCCTGTTGGTATCTGTTTTACTAAGTGGCTGTATTACAGCATCAGTAACCAACTCGGATAAAGCCATAACTCAAGAAGATCGCCAATGGATTTTCAATAACAACAATGATTATACTGCAATTCATAGTATTTTTAACGGTGCACAAGAAGCTGATATGCATCAAGATTATCATGCTCTCCAAGATTTTGGAGTAGCCCTAACCAGTGTCACTGATAAATCTATGCAAAGAAGCCTAAATACAACACTGTCGCCTGGACTGAGACCAGCACAGAGAGCTTGGGATTCAACCATGCGGGAACTCAATAATGCAGGATGGGAACTCATAGCTTATGGGAACTCACATGGCGATGACACTCACTATTATAAATGCCTTAACTTAGAATCAGAAGCATCAGACTGTTATTCTATTTACAGAAATTATCTGTAAATTTCTTTTTCCAAAATAAACAAGCGAATTTCCAGAAAACTATATATACAATAACCCCCTAGTATGTATGTTAAGAAACAATGGAGCTGAACAAAAATGATCAATGCTATAGAATTGGGAAAATTTATGAAGAACGCTACACTTATTATAAACGGTACCCCCGAAAGACAGGCTGAACTTGTAATGAAAGCTACAGCCTTTGATGCTCTTCTTAATGAAGATGCTGATACCTTAATAAAAATGGTAGTCAATGTTGCTGACCTTACGGAAGACACTGAACAGAAAGCCGAGCTATATTCATTCGCACTTGAAACCGCAAAAGAGCAGGGAGAATTTTTCCTTGAAGTTTGCTACAATGTGGCCGCAAGGATCAACAAACTTGAAGATGAACTTCAGGTTCAGGAAATATACGAGCTCCTATCGGATCAGAAAGAGTTCAAGAAAATCATGAGTGCTGCTGGAATTGGGTATAAAAAAACTAAGAGGGGCAGACCTGTAAAGAGAGATCCACTTGAAGATGCTTACAACGAATGGCAGTACCCAGACTCAAGCTCAATTCATAAGTACATGTACAACCCTGATACCCTTAACCTATATGTCCAGTTCACTTCCGGAGAAAAGCTGTATACCTATGTGAATGTACCCAGATTCAAGTTTGCCGATTTCCATAACGCTGA